>CAYLRH010000085.1:0-5974 GCA_964385905.1 uncultured Alistipes sp. | reverse complement strand
ATTAGGGTTTCCTGCGCAATCGACATATTTTAATTTAGTATTATTAGAAAGGTCTAATACTGTTAAGCCACAATTGTAACAATATAGATATTCTAAGTCCGTATTCTTACTAACATCAATAGATGATATTGGGCAAGCGCTAACTTTAAGTAGTTGTAATTTTGTATTTTTGGAAACATCAACAGAAGAAAGACTTGTATGGCTATCAAAATTAACAGCTTGTAAATTAACAAAATATTCTATTCCTGTTATATCCGTAAAACTCTCTTTAAGTATTTCTTGTCCTTTTGATGCGTCCAGATATATTACAGCTTCGGCTTCTTCTTTACTAATCTTACCATCACCATTTGCATCTATTTTATCTGAAGTTTCTTGAAAAGACTCATCGGTAGATTTCTCTGCATTTAGCAAAAAGTCACTAAATATAGGGTCTGGAAAATATAATGCATTTGAGAAACTTCCATTCGTTTCATCTCCGTCTTCCCATGGATTTATCATAGTAGCCGTCAACGTCATTTCTGGGGACTCCCATGTATTCAAAGTAAGATTAAATTGGCTTTGATATCCAGCAGAAAACTCTACATCAGTAGTGTAAGTATAAACATTACCTTCCATTTCCAGGCAGAAAGTCACAGCACCATCTTGTGGATAAACAATAGCAGAGTAGTTTACCCCATTACTCTCAAGAGCGGTGATAGTCGTTTTTGTTGAACCAGCTGTTGCTATGCCCGTTGTGAGGTCAATAGTTCCATCTGCCACTAATCCGACAAAAGATAAGCTCTTTTCTGCAGCAGCTAACTCATCTGCAGTAATACCATCACCTGCCTGCAAAGAGACATTTATTCTACTTAGCGAGTGGCTAAATGCAAGATTTACTGGAGTAGTTTGCGGAGCGATATTAGTCACTTGCGCTGTAATAAAGTCACTATCATAGAAGTCTGTTTCCACAGATTGGTCAATTGCAACGGAGAAAGGATATGCCGTAACACTCGAAACATTCTCGGAATAAGGGTAATAAGCAAAAACACTCAAACGAGCATCCTCCGAGTCCCAATATACTTCTTTACCCGCTGGTGCGGTAATATTACCTGATGAGTAGGTGAATGCTTCATTGTCAAGGGTATTACCCGATATCGCCAACGTGCCAGTTGATGAAACATATACTCCCACATTGTCGTTGGCCTCAAAACCACTGGCATTTACACGAGTAGTTTGGTTTATTGATCCCGTCAATTTAAGTAGTACTTTGGATTCAAGACCAGTAACAGAATCTTGCGAACACCCTTGCATCGACATTACAAGTGCCGACACTGCAAAAAAATAGAATAAACGTTTCATTTGATTTAAACTTGTGCGTTTACTATTACCCTACCTCCACAGACGCAAAAGTGTGAACAAACTTGCCCAACTCTGCGGTCGTAGGAAACCGGTACAAACAGACAAGGATGCCCACACAAAGCAGGCATTCGCATAATCCGTTCCGATTTGTACTTGAAATTTCCTACGTTTCAGAGCTTGGAACAAATAGCAAACGCTAATTAATAATATGTTACAAGATAGCACGCTATCTCTCTTTACAAAGGTAAAAAATATCTCTAAAATTCCAAAATAGAATTATGCATTTATCAAGGTACGGATTTTGCAGCGATATAGACAACAGATAACTTTTAAGTTTTGGAGATTATGTATTGGATATGGTATTTGCTTATTGGCTTGGTCGCCGGATGGATGGCCAACCTCGTTGTCAACGGCAACGGTTCGGGATTTGTGGTTAACCTGATTGTGGGTATCATCGGTGGATTCTTGGGCGGCTGGGTCGTAGGCCTTATGGGGTGGATTCCCGTAGGCACATTCGGCACATTGATAGCCTCGGTGGTTGGGGCAATCATTTTGTTGCTTATTGTTTCACTCTTCACACGTCGCAGACCGGTCGGCGATTAACATTTAGGTATAAATAGGGAATTTTTGCACCGATAATTTCATTTTATAAAATTTTATCCTATCTTTGCATCGCAAAATATGTCGACTCACGAGTCGCATTTTGGCCGGACCCATAGCTCAGTCGGTTAGAGCAGCGGACTCATAATCCGAAGGTCGTGGGATCATGCCCCTCTGGGTCCACAAGAAGAGTGCTGATTTTGGTCAGCACTCTTTTTTATTGGTCAGCACTTTTTTATTCGGCAGAGGAGGACTGCTGCACGCTACGACGATAGTCGAGGGGCGACATGACCGTAACTCGCGAAAAGTACTTACCGAAGAAGGACTGCGACGGGAAGTTGAGATTATAGCTAATCTGCTTCACGCTATCGTTCGTAGAGGCCAGCTGCGACTTGGCATCCAATATCACATAACGCTCAATCCAATGCAGGGCCTTCTGCCCGCTTGCACTCTTAATCACCTTCGAGAGATATTTGGGTGAGAGATTCAATCTCTCGGCGTAGAACTCCAAATCACGATGCTTACGGTAATTGGCCTCAACCAACAGCATAAACCGATGCATAAGTTCGGCATTGCGCGTAAGCTTAGGCTGCGCAATACATTCCCAAAGAGGTTGAGATTGTCAAGGGCGACATCTGCGACACCGAGTCGCTGAAGGAGTTCTTTGCCGTGAACGAGAATCTTTCGATTACCGTGCTGCATATCGCCAGCATTGTAACGGTAGACCCCTCGTACAATCCGCGGGTAATCAGCGTCAATGTCGATGGCACTCGCAACATCATCGAGGTGTGTCGTCACGCGAAGAATTTTCACAAGTTGGTATATTGCGGCAGCACAGGCTCTATCCCCGAACAGCCCAAAGGCGTGGCTATCAGCGAGGTGTCGGACTACAACCCCGCGCTTGTACGCGGTTGTTACAGCCAATCGAAGGCTATGGCGTGTCAATTAGTTGTTGACTCGGCACGTCAGGGACTCAACGCCTGCATCGTGCATCCTTCAGGAATCATGGGCCCTGAGGATTTCGCTATAAGCGAAACCACAAAGACTCTTATTGAGATTATAGAAGGACGAATGCCTATCGGGATTAACGGCTCGTTCAATCTTGCCGATGTACGCGACCTCGCCGACGGGGTGATTGCTGCGGCACAACGTGGTCGCGCAGGCGAGAGCTACATCCTCGCCAACCGAGAGGTCACCTTTGTAGAGTTTTCCAAGATTATTCATGAGCTTAGCGGTTGCAAGCCGATGCAGAACTTCCTTCCGTGTATGATAGCCCAAACCATTGCGCAGGTGGCCGAGTGGGCTTCTCATCTTACGGGCAAGAAACCTATGCTGACAACCTTCTCGGTGCACAACCTCTCACGCAACAACAACTTCGACTCGACAAAGGCGAAACGCGAACTGGGCTACACCACCCGCCCCTACAAGGATACGATGCGCGACCAGATAGCGTGGTTAAAGTCCACGTCAAGGATTTAGCCCCGCATGCCCTACGATAATAAAAGTCCCGATTTTGTTCGGGACTTTTATTTTTTAACACTTTCGCACCCAAATATTCCTGTATAGGTTTTGAAGTTCGCATTTTTATCGCTTACTTTGTATAAATATAACCTCAAAACTATGACAAAATCTAAAGTATACTTCACCGACTTCCGCACCAAGGCTCGCGGTGACGGAATGCCCACCAAGCTCAAAAAACTTATTCTCAAGGCCGGCATCGGCGACATCGACATGGATGGTAAGTTCGTGGCTATCAAGCTCCACTTCGGCGAGCTGGGCAACATCAGCTATCTGCGTCCCAACTATGCACGTGCCGTCGTGGATGTTGTCAAGGAGTTGGGCGGAAAGCCCTTCCTCACCGACTGCAACACGATGTACCCCGGCAGTCGCAAAAATGCTATCGAGCATCTCTACTGCGCGTGGGAGAATGGTTTTACGCCAATGACGGTGGGCTGCCCTATCATTATCGGTGACGGCTTGAAGGGTACAGACGACGTGGAGGTGCCCGTCGTAGGTGGCGAGTATGTGAAGGCTGCCAAGATTGGTCGCGCCGTTATGGATGCCGACATTTTCATCAGCCTGAGCCACTTCAAGGGCCACGAGATGACAGGCTTCGGTGGTACGATTAAGAATATTGGTATGGGTTGCGGCTCACGCGCGGGTAAGACCGAGCAGCACAGTGGAGGCCAGCCCCGCATCAGCGAGAAGCGTTGCCGCGGCTGCAAACTCTGTATGTCGCAGTGCGCCAATAATGGATTGGTTTTCAATGAGCAGACCCGCAAGATGAGCGTTGACACAAAGAACTGCGTCGGCTGTGGCCGCTGCTTGGGCGCTTGTAACTTCGATGCTATCAGCTTCGTGAACGAGCAGGCACCTGCAATGCTCAACCGCCGTATGGCCGAATATACAAAGGCTGTTGTTGATGGTCGTCCGCAGTTCCACATCTCGCTCATCGTCGATGTGTCGCCCTACTGCGACTGCCACGCCGAGAATGATGCGCCCATCCTGCCCAACATCGGTATGTTTGCATCGAAGGACCCGCTGGCACTCGACCAGGCGTGTGTAGATGCGTGCCTTGCTGCTACACCCATGCCAGGTAGCCACCTGCACGACCGTATGCATTCGCACGACTTCTGCGACCACCACGACCACTTCAAGAACTCGACTCCCGAGTCGGAGTGGCGCTCATGTCTGGAGCACGCCGAGAAGATTGGCCTCGGAAGCAGAGAGTATGAGTTGATTAAGTAAAAAAAGGGTACCAATCGGTACCCTTTTTTACTTAATATTTACCATATTTATAATCGACCGCTCCGCCGCTTTGCGCACAGGCTCGTCAATCACAACTTCAGGCGACTCATTCTCCAAGCAAGAGAGAATATTTTCGAGTGTCACCATCTTCATATATTTACACTCATTGCAGGCGCAGGTCGAATCCATCGGCGGTGCGGGAATAAAGTTCTTTGCAGGATAACGCTTGCGCATCTCCGCCAGGATACCCGACTCGGTAACTACGATAAACTCCTCAGCCCCTGACTCTCCGCAATAGTCCAGAATACCAGCCGTAGAGCCAACATAGTCGGCCACCTCAATGATATATGCCTTACACTCAGGGTGTACGACAACCTTCGCCGCAGGGTGCGCGGCCTTCAACTCAAGAATCTTCTCCAACGAGAACTCCTCATGCACGGTGCAGGCGCCATCCCAAATAACCATATTGTCGCGGCCCGTAAGTTTTTGAATATAAGAGCCTAAGTTTCTGTCGGGAGCAAAGATTATAGGCTGCTCACGCGGAATACTCTCCACCACCTTCAGCGCATTGGTCGAGGTGCAGCAGACATCGGTCAGCGCCTTCACGCCCACCGACGTATTCACATACGACACAACCTTATGGTCGGGATATTTGGCCTTGAACTCGGCAAAAGCAGCCGCCTCGCACGACTCGGCGAGCGAACATCCAGCCTCGGGAACGGGCAGAAGCACCTTCTTGTCGGGCGAGAGTACCTTAGCCGTCTCGGCCATAAAGTTCACGCCAGCAAAGAGGATTATGGGCGCATCTATATCGCGCGCCTTAACCGACAAGGCGAGCGAGTCACCTAGAAAATCGGCCACCTCCTGCACATCGTCAGAGGTATAATAGTGGGCCAAAATCACAGCCCCTTTCTCTCTTTTCAGCTCCTCGATACGCTGCTTGAGTTCTACTTTTATCATAGAGTGAGTTTTTAAATTACTCAACTTGAATATTCATACTAATATCCATACCCTTAACGGTATGTGTCAAGGCTCCTACGCTGATGTAATCAACACCCGTAGCGGCAACCTCCTTCAAACGAGGGATACTCATATTGCCCGATGCCTCGGTCTTGATGCCCTTGTCAGCCGCCTTGATGATATTAACGGCCTCGGTCATGGTATTATTATCCATATTGTCGAGCATAATGATGTCGGCACCCGCCTCGATAGCCTGATGCACCTCGTCGAGATTTGTGGTCTCAACCTCAATCTTAATACCCTCGGCAATACGTGCGCGCACCTGCTC
>CAYLRH010000084.1:0-6067 GCA_964385905.1 uncultured Alistipes sp. | reverse complement strand
CTCTATTAGTTAACCGCTCTAAAAAGTGTCAACCTTTTCTCGGGATAGTCATTGTCCGACCGCAAAAATGTTCTATAAATACACAAACAAGCAGTCAAACGGGATAAAACATCGCCAAAAATATTCTTTCTAACAAATTCTTTGTATATTTGTCGGAAAATAAAACATATCCGATGGAAAAGATTTATAATTCGGAAACGACTAACGAGGTTAACAAGTTGCTCGGAGTGAAAGACTCACTCTTCACATATATCGACAGCAAGGACTACGATGTAATTATCAATGAGGATAATGTGCCGCGAACATTCAGTCGCGGTGGAATTTTCATATGTCTTGAGGGCGAGGGCTACGTAATCATTGACGGACATAAGTACCAGCTCGCACCACGTACGCTGTGCGTATCCTTCCCCGGAACAATCATTCAGGCATTTAAGCGCAGCGAGGGCTTCAAGAGCTACACGCTGATGATTAACACCGACTTCATCGGCGAGTTAAACACCCCTGCGGCCAACTCTATCCACATCATGATGCGCGAGAACCCCTGCATTGTATTGAGCCAGCAACAGCTTGACTCTATCCTTCAGATTTGCAGTATGATGCACGAGCGCGACACCCGTACCGACCACCCATTTCATGACCAGATAAACCGTCATATGTTGACATTGCTGTGTTATGAGCTGGCTGGAATATATGCTCACGACATACCCGTAAAGCGTGAGCCCTGCTCTCGTCAGGATATTCTCTTCAGACGATTCCTGTCGTTGTTGGCTACCGACATAACCATCTCGCGTGAGGTGCAATATTACGCCGACAAGTTGTGTATCACACCCAAATATCTCACCATCGTAACACGTCAGATTTCGGGTAATAGTGCCACAAGCTGGATTACCCGCTCTGTGATACTAAATGCCAAGGCTCTGCTATCGTCAACGCAGATGACCATACAGCAGGTATCGAGCAAACTAAACTTTCCGAATCCATCTTTCTTCGGCCAATACTTCTTACGCCATACAGGCATGACTCCCAAGGAGTTCCGCCGCTCGAAGATGTAAAATTGCACAACCATGACATCACTATACGACAATATAATTTTTGGTCCCATCCGCTCGCGACGTTTAGGGTTATCGTTAGGAGTAAATCTGCTCCCCATCGAATCCAAGCTATGCAGTTTCGACTGCATATATTGCGAATGTGGTTGGAATGCCGACCATCCGGGGCATAAACATTTCAATGCACGCGAGGATGTGCGCACGATGCTCAGCGAAACCCTCTCACGCATGGTTGGCGAGGGCACGCCACCCGATGTTATCACCTTTGCAGGCAACGGAGAGCCTACGATGCACCCCGATTTTGAGGGTGTTATCGACGATACGTTAGCGCTACGTGACAAGTTGTGCCCATCGGCTAAAGTCTCTGTCCTGAGTAATGCCACGCAGATTCATCGCGAGGATGTGCGTCGTGCCTTGATGCGAGTGGATAACAATATCTTAAAGCTTGACTCCGCATTTGATTCTACCATAGAACTGGTTAACAAGCCACAAGGTAACTACACGGTAGAGCGCACGGTGGAGTTGTTAAAGATGTTTGAGGGTAACCTCATCATACAGACCATGTTCCTGCGTGGAGAGTACGCAGGACAGCATATTGACAATACCACAAACGAGGAGGTTGAGGCATGGCTTAGATTGGTTGCCGATATTGCCCCACGTCAGGTGATGGTATATTCGCTCGACCGTGACACTCCATGCCAAACTCTTGAGAAGGTCGGTAAGGAGGAGTTAAATGCCATTGCCGAGCGTGTCCGCTCGTTAGGCATAGAGTGCTCGGTGGCATAAAACAGGGCATTGTTGCATAAGCGGGCGAAGATTTATATATTTGCAAAAAAGAAAACTGATGGAACACATAGAATACGATCTACTCTATAAGGTTAATTCACCCCACGACCTGAAGCAACTTTCCATTGAGCAGTTGCCGCAGTATTGTCGCGAGTTGCGCCAATACATCATCGAGGAGTGTTCGAGAAACCCTGGCCATCTGGCCTCAAGCCTCGGCACGATAGAGTTGACGGTTGCCATACATTATGTATATGACGCCCCCGCCGATAAAGTGGTGTGGGATGTTGGACATCAGGCCTACGCACATAAGATTATCACAGGCCGCCGCGAGAAGTTCCCCACAAACCGTAAGTTAGGCGGTATCAGCGGCTTCCCACGCATGGCCGAGAGCAAGTACGACTCATTCGGTGCTGGCCACTCATCTACATCAATATCTGCTGCATACGGACTCGCCAAGGCTGCCGAGCTGCAAGGCGAGGATAGCCACGTCGTGGCTGTCATAGGTGACGGAGCAATGACGGGAGGTCTGGCCTTCGAGGGATTGAACAATGCAGGCGAGAAAAAGAGAGGCAAGCTGTTAGTTATATTCAACGACAACGAGATGGCCATCGACCAAGCCACAGGAGCTTTGGATGGCTATCTGGCCCGTATGTCATCGTCGCCACTCTATAACCGTTTCAAGCGTGGTCTGTGGAGCATATTGGCACATGTTCCGCCCGTGCTTCGCTTCTGCCAGAAGGCAGGAAATGCCGTCAAGCAGGGTTTGTTACAGAACAGCAACCTCTTTGAGAGTCTTAATTTCCGCTATTTCGGGCAGTTGGATGGTCACGATGTAAAGGAGCTGGTACGCATGATTTCCGCCCTTAAGGATATTGATGAGCCTAAGTTGCTCCACGTCATTACCACCAAGGGCAAAGGTTACACCCCAGCTGAGGACAATCAAGCAGTATGGCACGCCCCCGGACGCTTCAACCCCGACACGGGCGAGCGTATTCCATCAAAAAATTCGGCGGCACGCTATCAGGATGTTTTTGGCGAGACTCTGTTGGAACTGGCACGCGAGAATAAAAAGATTGTCGGCATCACACCAGCCATGCCATCGGGTTGCTCTATGAACATAATGATGCGCGAGATGCCCGAACGTTGCTTCGACGTAGGTATTGCCGAGGGGCACGCCGTAACATTCTCGGCTGGTCTGGCCGCGGGTGGCATGCACCCCGTATGCAACATATACTCATCGTTCATGCAGCGAGCCTATGACAATGTGATTCACGATGTTGCCCTGCAAAATCTCCCCGTAACATTCTGCCTCGACAGAGGAGGTTTGGTCGGCGAGGATGGTGCTACACATCATGGCGTATTCGACTTGGCCTACTTTGCCTGCATCCCCAATATGACCGTGGCGGCCCCGATGAACGAACTGGAGCTACGCAATATGCTCTACACAGCCATCAACACCCCATCGCCATACTCAATCCGCTACCCACGTGGTTGCGGTGCAGGTGTCGAGTGGAAAGGTAAAGAGTTTGAGATGATTCCCGCAGGCAAGGGCCGACAGATAAAGGATGGCAAGGAGTTGGCCGTACTCACCATAGGTCACATCGGCAACACTGCAATCGAGGCCATAAAGAGCGTAGAGGAGAGTGAGAATATCACCATAGCCCACTATGACATGCGCTTCGCAAAGCCGTTGGATGAGGAGTTGTTGCACAACGTAGGCAAACGTTTCTCGAAGATTATCACCATCGAGGATGGTATACTGCGAGGTGGCGTAGGCGAAGCCATAACATCGTTCCTGAACGAGAATGGTTACAGCACAACGGTCCGCAGGCTCGGCATCGAGGATAAATTCATTGAACATGGAACATTAGAGCAGCTGCACGCAATATGCGGATTCGACAAGGAGGGTATCGAGTGTGCAATCAAAGAGTTACTGCGATGAAGTTTTTAATCAGCCTACTGCTCACACTCCTTGGCGCAAACCAAGTCATAGCACAAAACACGGAAAAGGCTCCGTTAGGAGAGCCCGAAATGTTTATAAATGTTGCAGACCTTCTTCCCGAAGATGTTAAGGTGGAGGGTTCGACACAGGGCTTTGCAATATATGGTCGTTACGGATTATCGGTACACGACAAGGGGCAATGTGTGATAATTGATTTGAAAAGCAAACGCTTCATTAACACATTTATCCTTGAGGGCAATACTGGCCACTGCAATAACGCATCATTCGGCGTTGAGCGATACGACAAAAACTCTAAATTTCCCCTGCTCTACGTTACCGAGTGCCGCGGAGAGAGGGCATGTTATGTCAATGATATATCACTCTCAGGCTCTCGCTTGGTTCAGAAGATATTTTATGACGGTACGGATATTTCGGGTCCAGCGGATTGGGCTGTGGATAGACGCAACAAACTCATATACCTGTATTGTACCGTAGATAACGTCCGCACCCTCAAGTGGTTCAGACTCCCCCGCCTTGCAGACTCCGACTCTCGTGGCGAGGTGCATCTTACAACCGAGCAGGCTCTTGGCAGCGTTACAGCAGGTGATATTATGATACCACAAGGCAGCCATATCCATCGCCATCGCGCCTATCTTCCCGACGGTATTCCGCCCCGCATCACACGCATGCACGTCACAGACCTTAAATCTGGTAAACAAATCATGACCTCCGACCTCTCCCACACAGGCCTTGAGCCTGAAGGCGTTGCAACACGCAGAGGTTGGTTGTACCTCTCGTTTCACACGCCTCGCGATGTGCGTCGCAACATTATATACCGACTCCGAATCCGCCGCTAACGGTCGAAAATCAGGTTATTGACATTATACCCTCGCTTGGCAGCCTGACCGACAATATATTTGATGGTCGAGTCAGGTAGTGTGGGCGTACGCGACAATATCCATAAATACTGTGGCGAGCGGCTGCCAACCAGAGCCCACTCTCCCCCATCGCCCATCTCCAGCACATTGTAATCGGAGTAGAACAGCCAAAAGAACGATACACGCAGACGACCCGACTGTGGCGTGGTCTTGGCGCGTCCCACCGAGCGATGCAACTTCCCAGCACGGTCACCCTCGTTAACCACCTCCACCATGCCATCACTCTGCAACGTGTAATCGGCCGTGACATTGGTCATCCCACGCTCAAAGCGGTGGTCGAAACGGGCAACCTCATACCAGCGCCCCATAAAGTCCTGAAGGTTAAAATTAGCCACCGTAGAGCGGTCGAGGGTATCTCGGCCAGCATTATAGACACAGGCGGCAAGTAACATCATCATGAGTAATAACACAACTGTCATACAAAATTTAAATCTAAATCGCGAGAATAACACACTCTCTTTCGTACCATTTTTCATACCAATTTTAATTATTCTTATGTATCTTTGCCCGCACAAAAATCATGCACGATGATACGACAGGAGATTATCACATATATCGAACAGAACATATTGCCGTTATACGACAATTTCGACCGTGGCCATCGCCGTGACCACGCCCAGCAGGTTATCGAACGTAGTGCGCAACTTGCTAAGGGATTTGACGTTGACGAGGAGATGGTATATACAATTGCGGCCTACCACGATACAGGGCTCAAATACGGCCGCGAACACCACCACACCGACTCGGCGCGTATAATTCGTTCCGACAAGGAGCTTCGTCGATGGTTTTCGTCGGAACAAATCTCAACGATAGCCGATGCAGCAGAGGATCACCGCGCCTCGGCCGAACATGCTCCACGTTCGATATATGGACGCATCGTCGCCGAAGCCGACCGCTTGATTATTCCCGAACTGATACTGCGTCGTACCATTCAATATAGCCTTGCCAACTACCCTGCCCTCGACCGCGAAGGGCACTGGCAACGCTCGTTAGAACATCTGCACGAAAAGTATGACGAGGGTGGATATTTAAAGGTCTGGATTAAGGAGTCGGACAACGGTAAACGCCTCAGCGAGCTGCGCAAGATTATCGCCGACCTCGTACAACTCCGCACTATGTTTGAAAAGATATTTCAGGAGGAGCAAGACAAAAAATAGGGTGCTTAACCAAATGGTTAGCACCCTATTTTCTTATTTGAGACCTTGTTTATCGTACCTTAAACTCAGGATCAGCCTTCATCGGGATAGGCATTGAGCGGTAGTAGCCTGCCTCAAACTTATCACGAACAGCCTTGAACGCAGCGATTGTGCGCTCTACGTCCTCCATTGTGTGAGCTGCGGTAGGAATAATAC
>CAYLRH010000083.1:0-6134 GCA_964385905.1 uncultured Alistipes sp. | reverse complement strand
TAGCCCAATCCTGTGCCATACGAACCATAGCCTCATAAACACAACTATCACCGTGGGGGTGGAACTTACCGAGCACATCACCCACGATACGGGCTGACTTACGTGTCGGCTTATCCGAATATAGATTCAGCTCGGCGCTCATATCGTACAAGATACGACGATGTACGGGTTTCAAGCCATCGCGCACATCGGGCAACGCACGCGACACGATAACCGACATCGAGTAATCGATATAGGCCGACTTCATCTGCTCCTCAATATTGATGGGAATAATTCTACCCGTCAATTCAGCATTCTTATCTTCTTCAGTCAACATATTTATAACCTTAAAAAATTAGCGCTTCGAGCGCACTCTTTTAATTAAGCAAAAGTACTCATTTTTTCGCAAATAAACAATTTTAGCCTTTGTTTTTACTCTTATAAAGAGTATTTATTCGCAAAACACCCTGTTTTTGCCCATTTTCGGGCGATTTGAGGGCAAAAAAAATTTCTCTCGACAGGGTGTCGGGAGAAATTCACGTTTTTCTACGGTTTTACCGCTATCTAAAATCGATTATTTCGTAATCCTTATAATCCGACTTATCGAAGCCATCAACCTTCGCCTTTCGCTTGTTCAGCGACGTAATATCAACCGTTATAACATCGTCATAGAGCTTATACTCCAACCTCTGCGGACGAGCAGAAGACAAATCAATCGTAAGATATATATCACCCTCGATGGCAGGGTCGGTCGAACGCAGATGAACAGTGAGTTGCGCTCCGCTCGCTGCATAAATATCAGACTCATAACCCGAATCCACAAAATCAAAACAACGAGTAGGGTTATCCAGCACATTGCGGCTCGCGAGGTCAACGTTATCGACATTTATCTCCTCACGATTGTGGTCCACCTCATAACGCACCTTACCGTCGGAATATACCTCCGCCGCATCGAGTTCAATATAATATGAATCCCCCTCAACAGCATAACTGCCCTGCGTACGGTAATCGCCTGCCACAACCTTAAACTCTGCATCGTAGGCACCCAGCGCCTTGACATAACTTGCCACACGTTGCAGTGCAGATTTCGACTGCTCATCTGCCACAGCCGAAACACTGATAAATAACACCAAAGCTGACAATATAAGTTTGCGCATAACTACTCTTTTTCTTTTAAAACGTATGGCACAGCATAAATATTATGCCACACATTAAAATACGCCCAGCTCCTGCAACTTAGCCTCCAACGACGGCAGGTCGTAATACTTTATCTCTCGTGGCTTGGCACCAACCTGCGGGCCAACGATACCGGCACGCTCCAACTGCATCATGATTCGGCCTGCACGGTTGAAGCCAACCTCATAATTACGCTGTATGGCCGACGTAGAGATTATACCCGTAGTCACTGCCGCACGTGCCACCTCTCCAAACAATGTATCATACTTCACTGGGGCTCCGCTCTCACCATCTGCCATAGAGCCGTCACTACCCGTTTCCGGGACAAAATCGGGCAACTGATAAGCCTCTGTATATCCCTGTTGCTTAGATATATAATCCACCAATCGCTCCACCTCCTTTGTCTCTACCAAAGCGCACTGCACACGCGTCAACTCGCCATCTTTCGAGAAGAGCATATCGCCTCGTCCGATAAGCTGATTAGCACCCGGCTGGTCGATAATAGTACGCGAGTCAATCATTTGAATAACGCGGAAAGCAATACGCGAGGGGAAGTTAGCCTTGATACCTCCCGTGATGACACGCACATCGGGGCGCTGTGTAGCGATAATAAGGTGAATACCCACCGCACGAGCCTTCTGCGCCAATCGCATTACGGGCACCTCGACCTCCTTGGCAATCATAATCAAATCGGCAAACTCGTCGATAATAACTACGATATAGGGCAGGAAGCGGTGTCCCTTCTGGGGATTCAGACGGCGGGCGGTAAACTTCTCATTGTACTCAACAATATTTCGCGCCGTAGCCATCTTACACAACTCCAGACGGCGACCCATCTCCTCAACCAAAGAGTTCAGTACATAAACAGCCTTCTTGGGGTCGGTAACGATAGCCTCATCCTCCGACTCCATCTTGGCCAGGAAGTGTCGCTCCAACTTATTATATACCGAGAACTCAACCATCTTCGGGTCAATCATCACAAACTTCAGCTGGGCAGGGTGTTTGCTATACAGCAACGATGTGATAATAGCATTCAAGCCCACCGACTTACCCTGCCCCGTAGCACCTGCCACCAAAAGGTGCGGCAACTTTGCCAGGTCGAAGGTAAAATTCTTATTCTGAATCGTACGACCGATAACCACCGGAAGCTCCATCTTGGCATGCTGAAACTCCTCCGAGCAGATGGCCGAATACATCGACACAATCTGCTTATCGCGGTTAGGAACCTCAATACCGATTGTATCACGTCCAGGAATGGGGGCAATGATACGAATACCCTGCGCACGCAGACTCTGGGCAATATCCTTCTCCAAACCCTGCACCTTCGAGATCTTCACACCCTGCGCCTGCACAATCTCATACAACGTAACGGTCGGGCCCACGGTAGCCTGAATATCGATAATCGGAATACCAAAATACTTCAAGGTCTCCTGAATACGGCACTTGTTATCGTATATCTCCGCATCGCTAACCTTATGCGGCGACTGGTAGTCCTCCAGAAGCGACACATAGGGTTTCTTATATGTCTCCAAATCGCGCAAGGGATCGTAAAGCTCAGTACAAATATCCTCTTCGGCAACCTGTCGCACCTCATTCTCGCGCACCTTTACCACAATATGGTCATCATCCTGCGACTCATCGTGCGAGACTGGGGGTGTTGTATTCGCAGGCTCGACATATATTCCATCCTCATCAAACGACGGCACGGGCTTCTCATTTGCCACCTGCGTTTGTGTTGTTGGCTGCACCTCATTTATTGGAGCGCCATTTGAAGGTACAACAGCAAAGCCATCCTCATCCAAGGAGCGTTCAAGACGTTGCTGCTGTTCCTGTTTCTCACGCTCCAACAACGCCTTGACATCTATCTTATTAGGCACTGCTCCACCATTGGGGACAACAACAAAACCCTCCTCCTCCATCTCCGACATATCTATCTCATCTCGTTGTGACGGGGCTACAACATCTTGCTGCGCAGGACTCTCCACATAAAAATCCACCTCAGGCTCAAGCTCCTTCACACGACCGAAATCGGGGTGGCCAATCTGCTGTTCACGCTGCTCGGCAAGATATTCGTTCATTGTCATGCGTTGCGTATCCTCTCTCACAGGCTGAGCCACCACCGCAGGCTTTACAGGCGACTCCGAGGCTGGGCGCTCAACAACAGAAGGCTGTGGCGGAGTAACCGTATTCACCGGCTCGTCACTATCCTCAACATCTTCCATATCTGCCTCCTCTGCGACCTCTGCCTTGCGATTTACTATTGCATCCTCAACGGCACGCTTTACCTTACCGCCCTGCTTCTCCACACCGTCACCGATACTATCGACAATACGGCGGAAATTATGATTGATAAATACTCCTGTAAGAATCCATCCTGCAATCAACGCCAGCACAGCACCAAACATACCCAAAGCATCCGAGAGATCCTTTGCGCAGGCCTGCCCCAGCTCTCCACCCACATCATAGCGTATGCCCCAGCGATTAGCTATAAGTCCCATCGTGAGTGAGCCTACGACCAGCAATAGAGCCGCGCTCAAACAGAAGTGGTTAAGATGCAGCGACTTCTTGCGGAAGATACGCCAGCCGAGAATGGTAATCACTATCGGGATGATGATTCCGAAGACACCAAACGAACAATCCACCATCCAATATGCCACCGTTGCGCCTATGCTACTACACACATTCTCAAACTCCACGTTCACACCCGTCAACTCAGGATTATTACGCAGAGCCGACAAATCTGACGACCAATGAATGAAGTGCGACACAACCGACACCAACGAGAATACACCTACAATGAGCAGCAAAAAGCCCGATATCCACGACATATTGTCGTTGGGTGCAACGGCAGGTGTAGCCTGACTCTTCGTCTTACTATTTTTTTTCGCTTTAGCCATATATATCCAATTGAAAACGGGCTCAGCCCGAAATATCTAATTTATATTCTGCAATAGCCACGGATCAGCCGCGACCTACGATTACTCTCCCAGTGTCTTATCCCGAAGATGCTGACGATACTCCTCGTCGGCAAAAGTAATAAACTCCAACTGCGGCACATTATCCTGCGAGGCACGCAATCCATACTCATCAAGCAGACTCTCTACGCGCTTTCCGACAGCAGCACCCGAATCGATGATAGCAACATCCCTATTCCCCACCACTCGGCTTATGACATCGCGCAGGAACGGATAATGTGTGCAACCCAACACCAAAACATCGGCACCACATTCAATCAAGGGCTCCACCACCCGACGTACCGTCTGTTCAGTCTCAGGCAGCTGCTCCTCATTGCGCTCAACAGCCTCGACAAAACCCTCACCGACAGCCTTTATAACCTCCACACCCTCGCCATAGCGGGCAACCGTAGAGAGGAATTTTTCGCCCTTCAGGCTTCGTTCGGTGGCGATAACTCCAACCACCTTACTACGCGTCATGGCACACGCCGGTTTCACCGCTGGCTCAAGGCCAACAATAGGTATATCGAATGTTGCACGCAGATGCGAGATAGCGGCCGCAGTTGCCGTATTACACGCCACAACAACCATCTTGCAACCTCGCTCAACAAGCTCTCGCACCGACTCCTCGGCCAACTCCTTAATGCGCTCGGCGGGCAGCGAGCCATAAGGGCAGTTCTTACCATCACCCAGATAAATCATTGACTCACAAGGCAAAGCGCGGTGTAGCTCACGCCACACCGACAAACCTCCAAAGCCAGAGTCATATACACCTATCGGACGATTATTCATTCTTTACTATCTGCAAGATATAATCAATCAACTCTGCATCGCTACGCTCAGCGCAATCCACACAATGAGTAGCTTTCGAGTAGAAAGGCTCGCGCTCGGCCATATTTGTGGTCATAAATGCCACCAGCTCCTCATCGTTCAGACCTCGCAGCTTGGGTCGCTTCTGACGGCCATGAGGACTAAGACGCGAGGCTATCTGCTGTGCTGTACGACGAAGATATATTGTCGCACCCAAGCCATTCATGCGCTCCATGTTATCCTGCCACGTAGGGGCTCCGCCACCCGTTGAGATAACCATATCACCCTCAGCCGTACCCAGCTCCTCAATCAATGCCCGCTCGGCATTACGAAAATACTCCTCACCCTGATAGTGAAAAATATCGCTTATCGAAGCGCCCTCGCGTTGTTCGATAATAGAGTCCATATCCATAAACTCCATATCGCCCGCCTTAGCCAACTTACGGCCCAGCGAGCTCTTGCCGCAGCCCATATAACCTATCAGAAAAATCTTCTTCATATCCTAACTAAAACAGGTTTAATTGCTCCGAGTCGAGCATAAGCACCGGCTCATCATCAGTCACCGTAGGTTGCTCATCGGGCACTACATCAACATCTGCCACGCTATCCAAATCGACATCCAGCACCTCGTCTGTCACATCCTCTGCGGGCTCCTGTTCGGGTTCGGGCTTAGGCTCCGGCTCAATAAATGTGAGCGAGGCAACCTGATATGTTGTGATACGCTTACCCTTTGCTCGGTGGCTCTTGACACCGATGAATGAATCCACATCCACCTCATCGGCAGGACGCATAGCATGCGCTCCCGCATACTCCACCTTGAGGGTTGCCCCCTCAGCCGAGGTTATAGCAACAAACTCCTGAGTAGCCTCATCCTCAAGGAACGACTGCATCTTCTCGCTCATCTCCAGTTGGAAACGCTTCATGTAGAAGTAGTTCTGCTCCTTATCGAAATAGCATAGGCTATACACAAGTCCGGGCACATAGCGCTCCACTCGCACCGTTTCGTCGGGGAAGTGCTGGTCAACGCCAAATCCTGTGATATAATATCTATACTTCGAGGTCCATACAACCAGCTTATCGTCGCCCTTGAACTCGCCAATCAACTCGCCACGGCCATCAGTATTGAGGCGGCGTACATCCTCGTCGTACCAGATATTCTGGCCTCCGAGAGTTGACGTACCCTTCTCCTTCATCACAATCTTATGGATACCGTAA
>CAYLRH010000082.1:5763-6179 GCA_964385905.1 uncultured Alistipes sp. | reverse complement strand
ATTGAGCGAGCCGCACAAGCCTGAGTTGCCTGAGACGCTGACTAAGCTCAAGATTAATTTCGATCCCGTAATCCTTGCTCGTAGCGTCGCTGCCGACATGGGCGATATGAAGCCCGCCGACTTCGATGTTATGGCGCTCTACTCACCCTCTGACGTGAAGAGCGTGAAGGATAATTTCCAGATTGAGCAGTTGCCCGTAATCGCCACCTTTGGTGAGGCTACTTTGCGTGCTGCGTTGGATGCTGGTATGAAGGTGAAGGCTTTTGCTCCCTCACCTGAGGCTCCGTCGATGGCTAAGGCTCTGGACCTCTATATCGACAAGATTAAGAAGGGCGAGGAGGTTGCCGAGGTTGAGGTACATAACGACGAGGCTAAGGAGGAGTTTATCCGCACCCAGCAGAGCAAGCTGGCCAAGA
>CAYLRH010000082.1:0-5753 GCA_964385905.1 uncultured Alistipes sp. | reverse complement strand
ACGCGTAGCACCTCTACTGCCGAGAAGAAGTAATCAATAGCTAAAAATATGTCTTACTATACCCTCCCGCGTTCGGAGCGTCTGCGCTCGTTGAAGGCTATACGCCGAATGTTCGGCGAGGGTCGTAGTGGCTTTGTCTATCCGTTCCGCTATGTGTGGATTGCCGCAGATGGCGATATGCAGCACTCGGAGCGAGGTGTCGAGGTAATGTTCTCGGTGCCCAAGAAGTTCCACAAGCGAGCCAATAAGCGTAACCTGCTGAAGCGTCGTACCCGCGAGGCATACCGTCTGAATCGTCAGCCGATATGTGAGAAACTTGAGCAGAGTGGAACGGAGATAAATTTGGCATTTATCTATTCTACCAAGGAGTGTCACACCTATAAAACCATCGAACATGCCGTGCAACGAATCTTGGCACAAGTTTGCGAGCATCTGTAAGCGGGTTGCCACGTGGCCGTTGTTGGCGTTGGTGAAGTTTTATCAATATTGTATATCGCCCTACACACCACCAGCGTGCCGCTTCACTCCCACCTGCTCGCAGTATGCCGTTGAGGCTTTGAAGAAGTATGGCCCGATAAAGGGTGGCTGGCTTACGCTCAAGCGTCTGTCGCGCTGTCATCCGTGGGGAGGTAGTGGATATGACCCCGTCCCTTAACAAAGATTTACCCTCTCTTAAAATATAAAGAGAAGTTATCTAACAAGGTGTTTTTCGTTATACTTGCCCTCAAAATGCTCATTTACGCCGAGTAAACTCCGCTTTTTCGGGTTTCGCAAGCCTTAAAATCCCACTTGTTATACAACATCCACCAAAAAGAGCGTATCCATAACTTATTGGACACGCTCTTTCTTTATTCATATCGCTCTATCTTTACAGGCCCTATTAGTCCCGATGCAGGCAGAGGCGATGAGGCATTGTAGGGGTTGGACATTATCGAAATCTTTCGCTCCTCGGTGGGTAGCTGCATATCACCAATGATACGATTCACCCACTTGTTCACAACCTCTACGCGTAGCGTGTTGCTACCTTCGGTTACGCAGTCGGTAATGTCCACCTGGAATGGTTGGCACCATGTGCCGCCAGCATATTTGCCGTTGACATATACTTTGGCCATGCACTCCACACGTCCCAAGTCCAATACGATGCGTGTGGCTGGCTCACATTTAAACTCAGTGTCGTAGTATATTGTACCTGAGAAGTAACGCACCTCCTTCTCCTTGCTCTTCGAGAGGTCACATAGTTGAGTCTTCTCGATAGGTGCTGGCGATGATAGTTTTCCCTCGAACGATATATCCCACTTTCCTTCCACGGCATTCGACGAGATGGGCTTGGGGAAGTTAAGCTTCTCGGCTGACTTGTGCGCATCCCTGCGGAACACGATAAATCCACTGCCGAGCGCATCCAACTTGATGGGAACGCGTATTCCTCCCTCCACATTCTCATGCTCGGGCAGGGCACGTATTGACCCATCGCGTGCATCCCAGAATTCGGGGTGGAGCATGTGGTCAATGCGGAACGTCGGCTCGAAGGCGATTGGCTTGTTCGATTGATTCGAGATAAAGAATATCTCTGCACCCATCGTCGAGCGGTGGTTGAAGAGTATATCCTTCGCATCGCCCATATCGCAGTCGGGCGAGAGCCCTATCTCGGCAAAGACCTCCTCAAGCGTGTAACCATTGAATATCTTACCCTTGCCATACTCGTTCACGCCTCTCTTGTCGTGGCAGTCGCCCCATAGCTCGCGGGCAATTCTCTCCACCTCGGCATCGGCTGTCGGGTAGTTCTGCATACTCGGTGAGCGGTGTGGCGGTGTGCCAAGCACTACGGCACCATCGCTGACCATACGACGAATCTTCTCCAAAAGTTCGGGGCGCATCGTGTCGGTTGGCGGCAACACCAGTAGGCGGTATGATGTGCCGTGTGGGAGCATAATGTTGTTACGTGCTACGTTGGCACCGAGCATAATCACCTCGGCATTTATGTAGTCGAACTGATACCCCGCAGGCAACGTAGGCTCCTGTATGCCTGTCATCTTGGGCGCATCCTCGCCGATAAGGTAGGCCACGTCGGCAATGTTCAGTCCCTGCTGGAGCATATAGTTGCAGCGCTTCAGGTAGCTGGTGAAGAGGTCCATGTGCGAGTACCACGTATTGTTTACGTCGAACTCATTGCCAAACCACGCGTTTATACCCGGATATGCCGTTGTGTCGGCCTGCTGGATGTAGAGGTGCAGCAGGGTGGCATTTATACCCTCGGTGAAGAAGCGGTCGGTGCGTTGCTTCATGTCGATGGGCGAACGCGAGTAGGATGGTCCTCCTGCGGTGTTCGACTCGGCCCAAATCTTACGCTTGCCGTATATGTGTCCGCACGATGATGCTGCGCGATTCTCAATGTCGCCCAATGAGCCCTGACTCCAGAACTCGCCACCAATCTCGTCCGACTGACCTCCATATTGCAGGAACTCGCCAGGGAATCCCCAGTGACCATAGCATTCGAGCCATGTGGTCAGGCCGTTGGCATTGCTTATATCCTTCAGGCCTGCAACGT
Organism: uncultured Alistipes sp.; assembly: GCA_964385905.1. Lineage (GTDB taxonomy): Bacteria > Bacteroidota > Bacteroidia > Bacteroidales > Rikenellaceae > Alistipes. The sequence goes on along the minus strand of CAYLRH010000082.1, from coordinate 3,208 downwards.
ATTGATATGCAATGTTGTCGGCAATAAATCGACGCAAATCCCATAGGAAGCGGTTACTCTTGTCCATATCACCCACAACATAACCATAGTATGCTGGCAGGTAGGGCAGCATCGAGTAGCCGAATGTAGCCTCAAACTCCTCCATCATGCCATCGGTGAAGTTCTGGCCACCCGTTTCGTAGCTATCCTCCACCACGACCTTGAATGTCTTGCGGTCCTTCTCGGGTATGCGGCGCAGAATCTCTCCTATGTATGCGTCGAAGTGTGCCTCGACGTGCTCGCGGCTCATCTTATCAACCTCCAAGCCCGTAGCCTCAGGTGTGGCGGGCGAGTTGGTAACACCCGTAGGGGCCATTCCCGTATGTAGGATTACCCACTCCCCCTCGGGCACATCCCAGTTCAATGTGCCGTCGGCAGAGATGTTTGCGCTTATATCAATCACCTTCGCGGGGTCGATGGCTGTGGCTATATTATCCAGTTGAGGCTGCTCCTCCCACATATAGTGGTCCCAGTAGGGGAGCGGCGTCTGGCACATCTTGGCCAGAGTCTTCTCAGCATACGATGCTATACGAGGCGAAGATGAATACTCCAGCCGCTCTATGCCTCCAGCCTTATCCGTCGCATCGAGCGTGAGGCGGAATGCTGTGGCTGTGGTGGCCGGAATGGCCACTGTCACGGGAGCATATGGGTCGAAGCCTACGTTCAGCTCCGCATTCGAGCGGTCAATGTCGAAGTCGGCCACCTTCTGCCACTTGCCATCTACCTCGGTCTCAAGGTGTGCCGTGGTGAGCAGGGGTTTGTGTGCGGGGTAGATTGTCAGCGAACGTACCAGCGAGGGCGCAGGGAAGAGGCTTGTTATCACCACCTGCTCATTTGCGGGCAGCGACTGCATATCCTTCACCTTGCGAGGTAGCGTTGTCTTGGCCTCAATCACCTTGCCGTAGCCCTCGGGGGCGGGGTAGGCGATGGTGCGAACGTGTTGGAAATTCTCGGTCGGAGCATTCATGTGTAGGCTCATGCTCTGTGGGCCTGACACCACGGTATGTGTCGATGCGAGGTAACGCATCGCCTGCTCAGGTTTCACCCATGGACCGCCCGACTGACTCCAGCCCGGGGAGTTGAATATTCCAATCTCAATACCTAACTCGCCAGCTGTCTTGAGAGCTGTGTGTAGCACCTCCCACCACTCGTCGCTCATAATCTTCACACTCTTGTCGGTGTAGAGACCATCTTGTCCGATGTCGCCAATGAAGGCACGGTTGATACCCGCCTTCTTCATGGCGTGCAGGTCGCGGACAACGCCCTCTTTGGAAATGTTTCCCGAAATCCAATACCAATATACGGCAGTCTGCACCTCCTCGGGTGGGTTTTGGAAGTTACGCTCCATCTCGTTTGACGAGCAACCTATCATGATGAGTGCTGCCACGGCGGCCAGCAACTTGTAAAACATATTCATAGTCTTAAGGTTTGGTTGCGTAAATATACAAATAAAAAAACTGCCCGACAATATCGGACAGTCTAATTTTATAATTTGCGTTCAGGAATAAATATGTCACTCTTTTTCAACTGGCATCGTCGTGCAATCGTACGGCAATAATCCAGTCGCCCAGTCTTCTGATCACGAGTGTCAGAGCCGAAAGAGAATTTCAGCTCGGCATGTTTTGCCATTCGGATAAACTCCTCGTGTGGTACACGCATCATGTCGTTAATCTCAATGGCTATGTTGCGAGCTTTGGCAGCGTCGATGATTGTTTGCATACGTTTTCGAGTCCACAACTTTGTATATTCTCGCTCGATGCAGTAAGGTAATAGCAGAGGACAAGCGAAGATGTGGAGAGGCTCATCGCCCGTAAGAATATTAAGATAATGTGCCATGTTCTTCTCCATGAAGGCCTCTGCATCGTCGATATATGTGGCATACTCCCATACCATTATATCCTCACCATAACCATTTCCATTTGGCACAATCTGCGGGTCCATAGCTATGTAATCGGCTTTAGCTATCAGTTCGGGCGATAGATTCTTCGACCACCCAGGACTCATAGGTTGCAGGCCAACATATACTGGATAGGGTGACACAGCATCAAGATATGCTTTCAACTGTTCGTCGTTGGTGATACCCCATGGTGCAACATTCTCCATCACACCTATGGTAATACCCAAGCGCTTCGATTTCTCGACAATATCCTCAATTGATTGTTTTTCGGAGCGGTGAACGTGTAAATCCATCAAGGGGAGGTCGAAAGTGTCGCGGTCGAGAATCTCGGGGGCAAATTCCTCCGTTGCCGACACCTTATTTATAATGGGGCTACCCAACACTCCACCAACCACCATAGTGGCTGATGTCTGTAAAAATTGTTTCCTATTCATAGCTATGTTTGTTTAGCTACGAAATTATAAAAAAGATAGGAGGGAAAAGTTGATTTATATCAATTGTGTCGTAGTCGCTCAGCCCTAATTCTGCATAAGGATTCAGGAGTCATCAACAAATACGATGCAATATGCTTGCCTGATGCGCGCTTGGCAGCCTCGGGGTATTGACGAACAAAATTATCATAACGCTCACGGGCGCTCTCAAAGCGTTGTGCATCTGTCTTGTGGAGTGACTCCAGCAGTCCATCTTCGAGCAATTTGATGTATAGTTTCATAATCGGTTGCGACCTATCGCACAACGCTTGAAACTCCTCGAAGGGAATATTATACACCACACCATCCTCCAATGCCTCAATCATCAACGATGTTGGCTCGCGCATCAGCATACTATCAGTACAATATACAATATCCCATTCACTTGAAAAGTGTTCCGTTATATCTATCCCATTCTTGTAATAGTATTGGCGGATAAGTCCCTGCTCAACAAAGAGCATGTTGCGAGCTACTTGTCCTTGGTGGAGGAGTGTTTCGCCTTTACGTATCTTTTGGCGAACGAGGATTGAAGCTAACATCTCGGCAGACTCGGTATCAATAGTTGTATTGAGGCGCGATGCAAATTTGTGGGCAAGGTCAGTGAGTTTCATAGTTTTGGAATAAAAAAACGCCTGCCTGATTTACTCGGGCAGGCGTGTGTGATACATCGTATGTTACTTCGCGTAGCTTACCGAACGAGTTTCGCGGATAACGGTGATTTTCACCTGACCCGGGTATGTCATCTCGTCCTGAATCTTCTTTGCTATGTCGTGTGACAATGACTCTGACTCCTGGTCTGAGA
>CAYLRH010000081.1:0-6206 GCA_964385905.1 uncultured Alistipes sp. | reverse complement strand
TGCTTTTGCGCCACTATCCCGAAACGATGGCGGGATATAACACTATGCCAAAAGAGAAACGCGAAAAAGTTAATATAGAGAAGATTGGTCGCCTGATATCGAATACAATGTTTGCGGGAGTCCCATTTGCATTGCTCTCGCCACTGATGCCAAACGTAAAGTTATATTCGCTTATGCTCTGCTGGATTCCCTGCACGATGTTGGTCGTAGCGGATATATATATAAATGTAAGAAACGATAAATTTAAGAGATAATGAAGATAATCTGTATCGGTCGCAACTATGCTGACCACGCCAAGGAGCTTAACGACGGTGCGGAGATTCCGCGCGAGCCGCTCTTTTTCTTGAAGCCCGACACCGCATTGCTGCGTAACAACGACCCGTTTTATGTCCCCTCATTCTCTCGCGAGGTGCATTATGAGTGCGAACTGGTGGTAAAAATCAACCGTCTGGCAAAGTGCATCGACGAGAAGTTTGCATCGCGCTGCTACGACGAGGTTGGCTTGGGCATTGACTTTACAGCACGCGACCTTCAGCGCGAGGCCATTCGGAAGGGCCTTCCGTGGGAGCTATGTAAGGGTTTTGACCACTCGGCAGCGCTTTCTCCCGAATTTGTACCTCTGGCCGAGCTGGGAGGTGATGTGCAGAATCTGGAGTTTGAGATGGAACTCAATGGCGAGCTTCGCCAGCATGGCCGCACGAAGGATATGCTCTTCTCGGTGGATAGAATCATCAGCCACATATCGAAGTATATGACGCTTAAAATTGGCGATTTGATTTACACAGGCACGCCAGTAGGCGTGGGCGCTGTGAAGCCGGGTGACAATATCAAGGCGCGAATTGGCGGAAAAACGTTGTTGGATTTTGATGTGAGATAGCCATGCTTTTACACGATAAACTGAAACCCTACCGACTCATTCTCGCCTCGCAGTCGCCACGTCGTCGTCAGCTCCTGACTGATGCGGGCATTGAGTTTGAACTCGCACCACGTTTCGAGTGTGAGGAGTCGTTTCCTGACGATATGCCAGCCGCGGAGGTGGCCGAGTACCTCTCAAATCTAAAGAGCGAGGCCTATCCCGAGCCTTTGGACGAGAAGGATATTCTGCTTACAGCCGACACGGTGGTTATCGCCTGCGACCGCATCCTCGGCAAGCCCGCCGACAGAGCGGAGGCCATAGAGATGATTACGATGTTGTCGGGCTCTGACCACGAGGTCGTAACGGGCGTTACGCTCCGCACAGCCGAGCGCGTGAAGCGTTTCTCGGTAAGTTCGAAAGTGCGGTTCCGCACCCTCATGCAAGAGGAGATAGAGTACTATGTCGATACATACAAACCCTTCGACAAGGCTGGCTCGTATGGTATTCAGGAGTGGATTGGCTACGTCGGCATTGAGGGCATCGAGGGCTCGTTCTACAATGTCATGGGGCTGCCCGTGCAACGACTATACTGCGAACTCGGTGAGTTTATATAGAAAAAGGCTGCAACAACTGCAGCCTTTTTTATATGCTAATTTAGTGCCGAAAGGCCCTTTGTCGGTGAGGCATCAAGACGAATAGCGATAAACAATAGTATCGTAAACGCAATCATCGACGAACCGCCGTAACTCATAAACGGTAACGGGATACCCATCACGGGCATCAATCCTATGGTCATGCCCAAGTTTACCATTACGTGGAAGAGGAAGATAGCTGCCACGCAGTAGCAATATATTCGGCTGAAGGGCTCCTGCTGACGCTCACCCATCTTCATCAGGCGCAGAATCAAGGCGCAGAGCAAAGACAGCACTATCATCGACCCGATAAAGCCCCACTCCTCCCCTGCTGTGCAGAAGATAAAGTCGGTATGTTTCTCCGGCACAAAGTATTTCGACTGCGTGCCCTGCATGAATCCCTTGCCAAACAGTCCGCCTGAGCCGATGGCAATCTTCGACTGGTTGACGTTGAAATCGATACCTGCGGGGTCGTTGATGATGCCCAAGAAACTCAAGATTCGCTCCTTCTGGTGGGGCTGCAATACCGATTCGAAGATAAGGTCGGCCGCAGGCACAAAAATCATTGAACCTACGAAGAGTGTCAGCGTAAGGAAGATGGCTGCGATATTCTTTCGTATGGCATAGATTGCCGCCACGATAACTCCCACGATAACCGATATTACCAGACAAGCATATCCGCTGAGCGCCCCATTCATCACCACAGCCGAAAGACCATACAGGAGTAGCGCTCCCAAACCTATGGTGGCAACAAATATAGTATGTGTGCGCCACTTGCCGCCAATCATCATGGCATTGGATATGGTGAAGAGCAGCACCAGCACTATAAGCAGTATTAACGGCGTGAAGAGGAACGAGAAGATAAATAGTGTGGCAACCATCAATATCGGGATACACAACCACTTATTCAAACCCTCGCGATATAATACAAACAGGAATGAGCCCAGCACAACGCCAGAGCCCGTATCGTTCTGCAACAGGATTATCACGAATGGCAACAGAATAATCATCGCCACACGACATAGGTGTTTGGTGTTGTTTATCGAGAATGAGTAGTTACTCATCATGCGCGCCATGGCCAGCGCCGTGGCAATCTTGGCGAACTCGGCCGGCTGGATTCTCACAGGCCCCAACTCATACCACGCTTTCGCACCCTTGGTTACGGGGGCTATGGCTTCGGGCATGACGATGGTGCCGGCAGTGAATATCAGCGCTCCCACATATACATAATAGGCATACATGTGGTAGTAGCGCGAGTCGAGCAGCAGGATGAATATACCCACCACAAATGCCGCACAAGCCCAGAAGGCCTGCTTCACGTGGTTTTGCTTGAAGTTGAAGAAGCCCTCTATCATGTCGTCGTATCCTGCCGAGGCCACACATGTAAGTCCCGCCAGCACGAGCAGCAGGTAGAGCACTATGGCCACGCGGTCAACACCCTCGAAGAGCGATATGTTATTTCCTGTTCTTTGCATTGTCTTGATAACGTCGTGGTAAAGCGTAGGGCAGATTCTTGACCTGCTCAACAAGGTGGGGACGGGTGATTGTGTCCGTCAAATACAACTCCTCCAGAAGGCTGGCAATGGGTAACGCTGCCGTAGCACCAAAGCCTCCATGCTCGACATAGACCGAGATGGCAATCTTGGGATTGTCCTTCGGGGCAAATGATAGGAAGGTCGAGTGGTCACGACCGATGGGGTTCTGTGCCGTACCTGTCTTTCCACATACGTCCCAACCGGGGAGGTAGGCACGGTATGACGTACCAGCACCGGGCACGTTGGCACCCCTCCACATACCCTCGATGATTGGCTCGAAGTGCTTGGCATCAACCTTCGTGTATTGCTTTTCGTAGAAGCGGCGGTCGAGCGAGTCCTGTCCCTCGATAGCCTTCACGATGTGCGGTATGTAGTAGAATCCGCGATTTGCAACGATGGCAGCAAGGTTGGCCATCTGCAACGGGGTACAACCCAGCTCACCCTGACCAATCGAGAGCGAGATGACTGTGTGTCCGTTCCATGAGCCGTGGTAAACCTTGTTGTATCGCTCGCTCGTGGGGACATATCCCGTAGCCTCGTCCAGGAAGTCGGAGTCGAGCTTGCGGCCGAAACCGAAACTCTTTACATATTCAACCCATACGTCCAATCCCTCCTTCACATCCTCAAACTTACGATTCTCGATGATGTTGCGGAACACGTAGCAGAAGTATGCGTTGCACGACTGCGCCACAGCATTGCGCAAATCGAGCGGTGAGGCGTGCGGGTGGCAGCCCATCTTCTTCTGTCCGTAGCTATAACCGCCATGACACGGGTAGGTGTTGGCGGGGGTGAGGATACCCTCCTGAAGACCGATAAGACCCTGCACCAGCTTGAAGGTCGAGCCCGGCGGATAGCGGGCCTGCACCGCACGGTTGAACATGGGCGTCTTGGGGTCATATAGCATCTTCATGTAGTTATTTCCACGCTGGCTGCCGACCATATCGTCGGGGTCGAATGTGGGCGATGAGGCCATCACCAAAATCTCGCCTGTTGATGGCTCAATAGCCACCACGGCACCCATCTTACCCTCCATCAGCTCCTCGGCAAAGGCTTGCAGGCGGGCATCGATGGTCGAGGTGATGCGCTTGCCCGGAATGGGTAACGTGTCGAACACACCATCCATGTACGAGCCTTTGATGGCTCCGTGGCGGTCGCGCTCAAGAATCTTCACTCCATCGACTCCTCTGAGGTAGCTCTCGTAGGCGCGTTCAAAGCCGCTCTTGCCGATGTAGTCGCCACGTTTGTACTCACCCTCGCCACGCTTTATGTCGTTCTCGGTCACCTCGCCCAAGTTACCCAACAGGTTACCTCCAATCTTGCGGGGGTACTGGCGGGCGTTGCGCTGTACGGTGTGAAAGCCTTTGAAGTTATGCTCGTCGAAACGCAGCTTGGCCTCCTTGGTCACGAAGTTTGTGACCAGAACAGGCGCACGCGGGCTTACACGTGCATCCTTAAGTTTCTGTACAAGGCGCTCTTTCTTCAGGTCGAGCATATTGCACAGACGCATGGTGTCGAAACCGCTCTTGTCCATATCGCGATAGACCACCATCAGGTCATAACACTCCATGCTCTGCACCAGAAATTCACCATTGCGGTCAACAACCTCGCCACGCGGAGCATACTGCACCTCGTAGAGCAGCACGTTTCCCGCAGCCATGTTCTTGTATTTGGTGTCGATGAGCTGGATGTAACCTATGCGGCAGGCTATAACGCCGAAGATGAGAAACACGATAAATTTCAATATCGTGCGGCGCATATGTACGTCATTGTTCGACATATTATCTGTTGAGAATTTTCTTTGTAAACAATTTTACTATGTACCACGACATCAGCGCAGCCGTTGCGGCACTAAACGCAAGGCGCAACAATGTGTAGGGGAGGTGGCTCAGCGACAGCGACTCCAACAGGAAGAAAATCGTGCTGTGCAGGATAACCATCAGTGTGATGTACCATGCCAAATGTTTGGTCAAGAGGCGATGCAACGATGGCACAGAGTCGTCGGCACCTGTGGCGTGGCCAACGGCCAAGCGCAACATAAGCGGGCGCAGGAATCCGGTAGCTGTGGTGGCTATGACGTTCAGGCCCTGCATGCCGGTGAGCATATCGATGGTAAGGCCCATAAGCGTTGAGAGCAGCAGCACCCACAACGGCTTATAATCAAGCGGCAGCATGATTATGAAGGCGATGTATATCATCGGATGGAAGAATACACTCAGCGAGATGTTGTCCAGCAGAAATATCTGCAACAACACCATAACGATGAATGCTCCCACGTATAATAGGTTCTTTTGCATACTCTACTAATTATCTATTCTCGGCCATGGCCTCCAGCTCGGTAGCCTCCACATATCCGTTATTGCTTACCACCAATACGTTGCTGACCTTAGTCATATCGGCTGCCAGACGCACCACAACATCGAGCGATGTCTGGTTGTCGTTCTCGGTAAAGCTCTCCACGAAGCCTATCTTCACACCCTCAGGGAAGATGTGCGACAGACCAGACGATACCACCGGAGCGCCAATCTCAAACTCGGCATACTTCGTAAGCTCGCTCATCTGCACCTTGTGGGGCGTATGTCCATTCCACGTGATAGAGCCGAAGTGTTCGTCGCCCGAAATCTTACCGCTGGTGGTGAAATCGCTGTTGAGAATCGAGATTACCACCGAATAGCGGTCCGAGCAGCCCACCACATAACCCACCATCGAGCCATCGGGAGTGATGACCGCCATATCCTCCATGATGCCGTGCTGGCGACCTCGATTCAAGGTGATGAAGTTGCGGTTGCGGTTTATCGTGTTGGAGATAATACGTGCCGGAATGTAGGAATATTGTGTCATCTGCTCGACAACAGTCGAATCGAGCTGCGCCATCGAGAGAGTGTCGGTGGCTATATCGTTCTCTCGCTCTCGATATGCTGTGAGTCGGTTCTCTAACTCGGCAACGCGCTTGGAGAGCATCTCGTTCTCGCTACGCAGTGCAAAGAAGTGCTTGACGCCGAATACGCTTCGCTGCAAGCCCCCCACAACGTTGTTGGCACGCGAAAGAATCTTTGCCTGCGTGTAGAATGAGGAGTGTGCATAATAATTGAGTGCTATTGCCTCGATGATGATGAACAATAGCACAACATGTATTCTGCGAAGAAACTCTATCAGCTTATACATTACTCAGATACATTACTTAAC
>CAYLRH010000080.1:0-6212 GCA_964385905.1 uncultured Alistipes sp. | reverse complement strand
CTCGCAATACTCCTTGCAGTCGTCAGAAAGGTGCAATACGATTTGTGTGCCGCGCTCTCGCTTCTCGTTGAGCTCCTCCATCTCATATTCGGGTGAGCCATCGCATGACCAGTGCATAGATGGAGCATCGGCGTTGTATGACTGTGTGAAAATCTCAACCTTGTCGGCTACCATGAATGATGAGTAGAAGCCCAAGCCGAAGTGGCCGATGATAGCCTGATCCTTGTACTTAGCCAGGAACTCCTCGGCGCCTGAGAATGCAATCTGGTTGATGTAGCGGTCAATCTCGTCAGCGGTCATGCCGATACCTCGGTCGGTAACGGTGAGCGTCTTTTTGTCGGTATCGACGCTGATGTGGATGGTCGTATCACCCAACTCGCCTTGAAACTCATTCTTGGCAGAGAGAGTCTTTAACTTCTGTGTTGCGTCAACGGCATTAGATACCAGCTCACGCAAGAAAATCTCATGGTCTGAATAGAGGAATTTCTTAATGACGGGAAAAATGTTCTCCGTCGTAACTCCGATTTTTCCGTTTCTCATTTTTATATAGTTTTTGTATTATTTCTGTTTGCTGATGTAATACTCAAACTATGTGCCAGCAGGTGTATTGTGTCAAAATGTCATAGAAACGGCCGCGTATGGCAGTGCGTGGAAGGATTTTGTCAGTCTGTGAGTGCTTTTCTTTTTAGGTGAAGAGTCATGAATATGCCTTGTGCGGCGTAGTATGTAGTCATGACCCAAATATTCCCATACGGTATTTTTGCGACGTACTTTCCAAATACGATAAATGAATCCGATACGATGAATAGTACAGCGGCAACCACATACCACCACTTTAGTGGGCGTTGCTGGAAGATAGATGTGGCGCCCATGGTGAATATGATAAGGCCGTAAATTGCTACGGCAACAAACTCGACCTGCGACTCAATATGAGCCAAAACGAAACTAAGATAGCCGATTGTAAATGCTGCTAAGAGTGTTGCATATCGGACATTGCTACGCAACGATGCTCGACGGGGTGCAAAGTCCCAGATGTAAAATATATGAGCAACGGCAAAGAATGCCACCTGCATAATAAAATTGCCCGTAGAGCCTGCGTAATCGCCTGCGGCAGAGGCCAACAACGCCAGCGGAATCATATTTCCTCCTATCTTGCCGTTGGTTGCGGTGGCAACTGCGGCAAACAGAGTCGGAACGGCAACGAACCATCCTCGAACAAAGAAGAATGTGGTGGCGAGCAGTAGATAAACTACAACGGCCGCAGTATTGTATATCTTCGGTTTATTCATCTTTTGCGGAAGTTTTTGCGATGTACTCCTCTAATGCGGCAACAAACCATTCGGGGGCACGGCATGGACGACGCGTGTCAGCGTGCATGAATCCCAATGTAACACATCCGGTGTTGATTAGCTTGCCCGATTCGTTATATACCTCACTTTTTATTATCAGACGTGCCGTAGGCATTTCGTCCAGAGAGACCTTTACGGTAAGTACCTCGTCATAAAAGGCGGGATATAAGTATCGAGATTGTACCTCAATAATGGGTGACATTATACCTCTACGCTCAATCTCGGCGTAGGTGAGTCCCATCTCGCGAAGCCACTCGGTGCGTGCCATCTCGTACATTACGATGTAATTCGAATGGTGCATAATGCCCATCTGGTCGGTGTCCTTATAGCGAACTCGTATTTGCGTTTCGTATGATAATAACATGATATGCAGTGTTATATATTACTCTATCTCAATAATTACTTTACCTTTCACTTCTGCTCCTGCAATAGTTATTGTGTGGTTGTCGTTTATGGTTATCTCAACACCCCTGCCAGCTATTGTAGCATCGTAAGTGCCTGCTGCGGGCAGCAACTTGTGCGCATCCATATCTTTTGTACAACCGTTGGCTGTTACCTCGCACATTATTATATAGGGGTGCGTGAGTAACTTCGCAGCCTTATCTACCCTGCCTCGTGATAAGGCCTGGCGAATAATCGTAGAGCTTACCTTGCTGTCGGCCATCTGCTGCTGCTCGACCATAAGCACGTTGAAACTGCTACGCTGCTCCAAAAAGTCGTAGTCGCCCTCCTTCTTGTGACCGAAGCGGTGATTATAACCTACGACAAGAGTGTTTATGCCGATGCGGGCGATATCCTTCTCGATAAACTCCTGCGGGGTTGTTTGGCTGAACTCCTTAGTGAAAGGTATTATTATTACATTGTCGATACCCTCCTGCTCCAGTAACCACAACTTCTCATCCAATGTGCTGAGTAATTGCATTCTCTCGCCTGTACCCAATACATATCGGGGATGAGGGTCGAAGGTGATGACAATGCTTTCGCCATCTATCTCCTTAGCCTTGGCCATAACGCGACGCAACAGCTCGCGATGTCCGCAATGTACTCCGTCAAATGAGCCCATTGTGGCTACGGCATTGCTGAATGAAGGAAGATTATCTAAACCTTTGAATACTCTCATAATAAATCAATTATTGCTTTTCGTCACTCTCCTTGACGAAGTATGCCACCTTCTCTAAAATGGTGGTTATGTCGTAGTTCTCGGCAACGATACCATTGGGGAAATTCAGCGGTGCCGATGTGAAATTCAACACTCCCTTAATGCCAGCATTGATGATTGGCAACACGAGCGATGGTGCTACACGCGTGGGTGATGATATGACGGCTATGCTGACATCCATCTGTGCCACAATCTCCTCAAACTGATCCATGTGGTAGCATGGTATATCATCAATGGTCGAGCCTACCTTTTCTGGGTCGATGTCGAATGCCGTTACGATACGTAACTTACGACGCTTGCCATTAAAGTAATTGGTGATGGCTTGTCCGAGGTGGCCTATGCCTATGATGGCGATATTCATAACATCCTCGCTGTCGAGTATATTATTGATAAACTCGATAAGCACCTTTACATCGTATCCCTTCTTTGTGTCGCTTGAAAAGCCTATAAGCATTAGGTCGCGACGCACCTGCACAGCTGTAATACCGTGCATGCCGGCCAATACGTGCGAGAAGATATGTGTAATTCCCTGCTTGTGGCACGAAAGTAAAGAACGACGATACTCGCTCAGTCGTTCGATGGTCTTCTCAGGGATGTTACTTGTAATGGTTGCCATATTTACTCAATGGTTATGGTGTAGTCGTTATTGTAATTAACGCGCACCCACTCTTGGTTTGTATATCGCTCGCCTGCGTTGCCACGCACAAACTTATATGTTGTCTGCAACGGAGTGTAACGCTTGTCGAGCATGTTGTACTCAACATCACCACGCATACCAGCGCAGAAAATCATAGCGGTGTCGTAACCTCGGTAGGCATAGAGTGAGGGCAGCGCCCCGTAAGCCTCGATGTAGCGGCTGTCAAAATCTCGAACAGCCTTCGAGTCACGCTTGGCGTGGTAGGTAGAGATCATCACCACATTATTGTTGAAATACGATGTATGGTCGATATTATTGAAGCGTCCCCAACGCGATGTGCCCATAACAACATATTGTGCGCTGGGCTCGCTACGATCGGTAAGAGCAACCTTTGAAGAGGAGATTGTTCCCAAAATGCGATCCACATCGGTCTCGGCATTTGCCAACACGATGAAGAGGCAAGGCTTCTCGCTCTTCAGAATGTCGTCCATACTCTCGATGGCTCGTGCCTCGGCATTACGGGGTTTGAATACAGATTTCTGGTCCGCAAACGAATAGGTGTAAGCTGCATAAGGTCGTCCATGCAACTCCTTGATTATCTCCTGCTCAAACTCCTTGTCGTTGGAAGAGGCATATATGAGATAGATATCGCGTCCGCCATCCAGCAGATTGCCAATCTTCTCGTACTTCTTTTCTGGTGCTGGAGAGAGCTGATACAATGCTGGGCTCTGAACAGCCGTAATATTTGCCAAAGGAGATACCACAGGAACGCTATTCTTATGAGCGTATTGTAATACGGGATTCAGCTCATCCTCGTACACGGGGCCAACGATAAGGTTTGTACCCTCGAACATGGTGCTGTTGACAATCTGCTGAACCTTAAGCTGGTCGTGTGCTGTGTTATATACGGTCAGCTTTGTGTTGCCATTGCTTGTCTTTTTAACCTCCTCTAATCCTAACATAAAGCCCTGATAGAACTCGACGTAGCTGGCGTTAGGCTTTGAATTGATGTTCATGGGGAGCATCAATGCGATGTTAAGGTCCTGTGTAGCGTCTAACTTCTGGAATGTAATCTCCTCACTAATAATATTCGGATTCGAGTTGTCATCCTGCGCTACGATAACCTCCGGCTCAGCCTCCTTAGCCTTGGGGATACGGATAATGGCACCCGCCTTCAGGCCTTGCGATATGTCGTTTAACTGTGCAAACTCAGCCTCGGTGATGCCGTAACGACGCGAAAGCGAGTAGACGGTTTCTCCAACCTGCACTACGTGGTGGTCGTAGCCATCATCGTCGGTGGCTTTATTCAGGTTGTTGGTATACTCTACCATCTCGGCCTGTGCCTGCTGCTCGGTAGAAGAGCCAATCTCCGTGCGGCGAATCCACAATGTCTCACCGATGGTTAGCGCCTGAGGGTTTATCGAAGGATTATCCTCGCGGAGTGTTGCGACAGAGATGTTATAATCGCGGGCAATGGCATAGAGAGTCTGCCCAGCCTTAATCTTATGCAAGATGAAATCCTTTTTGCGTTTCTTCTCTGCCTTGGCCTTGATGATTGCTGACTCTGGTACGGGAATCTTTACCGTCTGATCGATACGTAGTCCATCCGCTACACCCGGGTTTGACTCGCGGATGATGCCCTCCTCTACCTCATATGCCTTGGCAATTGAGTAGAGCGTGTCGCCCGACTTTACGGTGTGGACATAATATTTCTTGCCATTGATAAAGACAATGACGGGTGACTTCTCAACGGGAAGGTACTCGGCGGCAACACCCGTGAGAGTCGAAAAAATCAATCCAGCAGCAATTATACTCTTGAAAATCTTCATATTCTCGTATTAACGTACTGTGTAGGGTACGTTGGTTTAACATTTCTTATCGCGGAAACGAATCTCCGTAATAACCTTCTTGGTGTAGAGGGGGAAGTCGCCGTTCATCATCCACGCATAGTAGCTCGGCTCCTCCTGAAACACCTCGCTCACAATGCGGCCCTTGTGCTTGCCAAAGCTGAAGACCTCCTCACCCTTGTCGTTGTAAACGATGCGGCCAGCATAATCTACGGTCTCGCCACGTGCCGAGAACTCGGCCAAAGCAGCGATGTCGTTCTGCAAATCGGGGTAACGGTCCAACTGAGCCATCAACACCTCGTATGTGGCCTTGGTGTCGGCCTCGGCAGAGTGCGCATCGGTGAGGTCCTTGTCGCAATAGAACTTATATGCGGCAACGAGTGTGCGCTGCTCCATCTTGTGGAAGATGTTCTGCACATCGACAAACTTACGTTTCTTGAAGTCGACATCAACTCCCGCACGCAAAAACTCCTCGACAAGCATCGGTAGGTCGAAACGGTTGGAGTTAAAACCTCCGAAGTCGCAACCTTCGATGAACTGCGAGAGCGACTTTGCAATCTGTGCAAATGTAGGCTCATCGGCTACATCCTCATCTTTGATCCCGTGTATGGCTGTCGCCTGCTCGGGAATATGCATCTGCGGGTTGATAAGGCGCGTACGCGTAATCTCATCGCCATTGGGCATAACCTTTACCATCGAAATCTCGACGATGCGGTCTTTGGCTGTATCAACGCCCGTTGTTTCCAGGTCAAAGAAAACAATCGGGCGTTTAAGATTTAGTTTCATTAGCTAATGTTTATGCGTTAATCATCATCGGCATCAGCAACATCAGACTCTCGCTTGAAGGCTGATTGTCATATACGGGCTTGAAGACACCTGCACGTGTAGAATCGGCCAACTCAACAACAACCGTAGGAGTGTCGATATTTGAGAGAATCTCTACCAGGAATGTTGACTTGAAGCCGATTGTCACGGGCTGACCGTCATAGCTGCATGAGATAGTCTCGTTAGCCGAAACAGAGAAATCAATATCCTGCGCTGTGAGGTTTACCTTATTGTCGGCAATATCCATGCGGATAAGGTTTGTCGAGGGGTTAGAACAAACAGCCACACGCTTGATGCCATTCACGAACTCCACGCGGTCAATCAAAACCTTGTTGGGGTTAGCTGTGGGGATTACAGCGTTGTAGTTAGGATAGTTACCCTCGATAAGACGGCAT
>CAYLRH010000079.1:0-6292 GCA_964385905.1 uncultured Alistipes sp. | reverse complement strand
CGATGTCTTGTCGCTTTTGCTCGATAATGGTGCTATTCCCGTAGTGTCGCCCATCACATTCTCTCCTGAGGGTGATTTGCTCAATACCAATGCCGATAGTGTTGCTTCGGCTGTGGCTATGGGTTTGGCAACGAAGTACGAGGTGGAGCTGGTCTTTACACTCGATAAGGCGGGTGTGCTTTTAGATGTGAACGATGATTCGTCGCTGATTCCTACAATTACGCCTGCTTTGTATGCAGAGTTGCGTGCTGAGGAGAAGATTCACTCGGGTATGATACCCAAGATTGATAATGCCTATAAGACCATCGAGGCAGGTGTTGCCTCGGTGCGTATCACCTCGCCCGACAACCTGACGGGCGGAACAGTCGTAGTAAAGTAATATGACCGTAGAACAAGCCATAGAACTATTAAAGCGTCTTATCGCTACACCTTCCGTTAGTCGTGACGAGGCTGCCGCTGCCGATATTATCGAGGCGGAGTTCTCTCAGATGGACTTTGCACCGAAACGTGTGGGCAATAACGTGTGGGTAGAGGCGTGGGAGCACGATGAGTCGAAGCCGACCATTCTGCTCGATGCCCATATCGACACTGTTAAACCCAATGCGCAGTGGTCGCGTGACCCTTTTACGCCCACGGTTGAGGATGATAGGTTGTATGGTTTGGGTAGTAACGATACGGGCGGTAGCCTTGTGGCTATGATAGCGGCCTTTTCACAACTCGCCACGACGCAGCAACCATACAATCTGATAATGCTCGCCTCGGCCGAGGAGGAGGTTACGGGCGTGAATGGAGTAAGAGCTGTACTGCCTGAGTTGGGAATGATAGATTTTGCCATTGTCGGAGAGCCTACGGGTATGAATCCTGCTGTGGCGGAGAAGGGTTTGATGGTGTTGGACTGTGTTGCTCACGGCGTTGCAGGACACGCAGCACGTGAGGAGGGCGTGAATGCCATCTATAAGGCTATGCGCGATATGGAGTGGTTTCGCACACATTGCTTCGAGCGCGTGTCGCCGATGCTTGGCCCTGTGAAGATGTCGGTTACGGGTGTGCAGGCGGGAACGCAACACAATGTGGTGCCTGCGGAGTGTAAGTTTATGGTCGATGTGAGAGTGAATGAGTGCTATCAGAATGAGGAGTTGTTGGCATTGATTCGCCAAAGTGTAGAGTGTGACGTAACACCCCGCTCGACACATCTCAACTCGTCGGCTATTTCGCTTGACCATCCTGCTGTTGAGCGCTTGGTGGCTATGGGGCGTGTGCCTTTTGGCTCGCCCACGATGTCGAATCAGGCGGTTATGCCTTTCACTACGCTGAAGTTGGGCCCGGGCGATAGTGCCCGCTCGCATACGGCCGATGAATATATTCTCCTGAGTGAGATTGCCGAAGCGGTGGAGATGTATGTGGCTGTGCTGGATAAGTTGGAAATAGGAAACTAACGACTTTTGATTCTGCACCTTTGGAGTGTAACGACCAAAGTCCCCTCCCGAGAAGGGAATTTGGGGGAGGGTAAGATTTGCAAATGCGGCCAGCGGCCGCAGGGTATGCCGTAAGGGATAGAATAGAAACAGATTATTGTAATAGGATAAATAGTACCAAACTAATATGAAACTTTGGGATAAAGGATACTCGACCGATGCGTTTGTCGAGGAGTTTACCGTAGGTCGTGACCGCGAGTTGGACCTCTACTTGGCCGAGGCCGATGTGTTGGGTAATATGGCTCATATGAAGATGCTCAACTCTATCGGGTTGATTTCTAATGAGGATAGAGAGGCGCTTACAGAGGGCCTTAAAAAGATATATAAGCAGGTCCTGGCTGGCGATTTCACCATAGAGGAGGGTGTTGAGGATGTTCACTCGCAGGTGGAGTTCCTCTTGACCGAGATGTGTGGCGATGCAGGTAAGCGAATCCATACGGGCCGTTCGCGCAATGACCAGGTTATGGTCGATTTGAAACTCTTCTCGCGTAGCGCCATTATCCATCTGCAGCAGAGTGTTGAGGCGTTGTTTAACACGTTGATGGAGAAAGCCGAGGAGTACAAGGATGTCCTTATGCCCGGCTATACTCACATGCAGGTGGCTATGCCTTCGTCGTTCGGTATGTGGTTGAGCGCTTATGCTGAGGCATTGGCTGATGATTTGTTGATGTTGAAGGCTGCTTATGAGTTGGTTAATACCAATCCCTTGGGCTCTGGTGCGGGCTATGGCTCGTCAGTACCCTTGAATCGCACGATGACGACACAGTTGTTGGGCTTCGAGGATTTGGCCTACAACTCAATCTATGCGCAGATGCAGCGCGGTAAGACCGAGCGCACCGTCTTGACTGCTATTGCAGCTGTGGCGGCAACTATTGGTCGTTTGGCGCAGGATGTATGCTTGTATTCTTGCGCAAACTTTGGCTTCGTTAAGTTGCCCGACGCCTTTACAACTGGCTCAAGTATTATGCCTCACAAGAAGAATCCCGATATCTTCGAGCTTACACGTGCGAAGTGCAACCGCTTACAGGCTCTGCCTATGGAGGTGACACTTATCTCTACTAATCTGCCTGCGGGTTATTTCCGCGATATGCAGCTTACAAAGGAGATTTATGTGCCCGCATTTAAGGAGATTGACGATATTGTGCGTATGGTGCAGGCCGGTATCGGTCAGATGTGGATTAACCGCGATATTCTCTCTAATGATATTTATAAGTACCTCTTTACCGTAGAGGATGTTAACGATGCGGTGGCCAATGGCGTGCCTTTCCGTGACGCTTATCGCGAGGTGGGTATGCGCGTGCAGAACGGTACTTACGAACACGATGGTCGCGAGTTACACCACACGCACGAGGGTAGTATCGGTAACCTCTGCCTGGACGGTATTGTGGCAAAGTTTGCTCGTCATAAGTTTGATTACTCGGCAGCAGTTGAGGCTGAACAGAAACTTATGGAGTAGGGTAGTTTCAAATAGATAGGATAACCATCAATGGCGCAGATAATCTGCCTGTTGATGGTTTTTTATTTGCGGCGAGATAGAATTCTTGCGACGATATTGCGTACATCGCAAAATGCCTCTATGCGGAAGATAATGCCCAACAAAATATAGGTTGCAACACCCGTTAAAATCATTGCCGTCAAGCACCATATTATGCTCCACTCGTGGCAGAGGACCCCTATCGCATCTACGGTGAGATACATTGCTACGGTAGCAACTATGGTAGGCAGAATGGTGCGAGATAGTCGCAAAATGCCAATGTCGGTGTAGCGGCGTGCTGCAACGATGTTCAGGCACATCTCGCTTGCTGAGGCAATGACCAATCCCCATGTTATGGCCATCACGCTATGGGGTATGGTGATGCATAGAATAATGGTCATTATAACCTTCTTGATAACCTCCAGACGTAGAATTATCTCTCCATTACTCTTTACCTTCAGCACGTTGTAGGCTGCAATGGCAATGGGGTAGAAGAAGCCTATGCCGCACAATATCTGGAAGTATGGGATTGCGGGGTGCCAATCGGGCTTGAGCAGTAGTAAATATATATTCTCAGCCGTAGCAATCAGCCCAGCCATCATGGGGAACATTATGTAGGCTGTAACCATCACAACACGTCGGTAACTGTCGGAGAATTTCTGCTTGTTGTCGCTGATTTGCGACAGGGCAGGGAATGTTACGCTCTGAATAGATTGCATGGTGGCATTTACAGGCATATCCTTCAGTTTTTGCGCTTGATTGAAGTAGCCGAGAACGCTGCCCGAATAAATCTTTCCGATGAATAGTTGTGCTACGTTGTTGTATAGTGCATTTATGAGGTCGGTTGTCATCAGTCGTAGGCTGAATGGGGCCATCTCGCGCAGGGAACCAGTACATTCTTTGGTGTTTGGTCGCCACGAACTGCGCCACCATAGCAGAGCCGCCTTTGTTGCCATCATACTTACACGCTGCCCCACAAGACTCCAGATGCCAAAGCCAGTCAAGGCCATCACGATAGCAATGATACCACTAATTGTTGAGCTTAGAAAGGTAATTGTCGATAGTTGTGCGAAGCGAAACTCGCGTACCATGATTGTGTTCTGTATCACGCACATGGCATTGAGTGGCAATAATAGAAATAGTACGGGTGCGACCTGCGAAAGCACGGGCCAGTTGTAGTAGCGTGCGACGAGCGGTGCTGTGGCGGTTAGTATGCCGTAGAGAAGAAGTGAAGTCAGGATATTGAATCGAAAGACAGCCTTGTAGTCGCCCTGCGTGGGCGTAGCCTTGCGAATCAGAGTCTGTGAGAATCCGCTATCAACAACTACCTGCGCCAGAGTGGTGAAGAATGTCAGAACGGCCATAATACCCATATCCATGGGCATTATGCGGTTGGCAACAACAATGCTGACCACAGCCTGCAACAACGCAGAGCCCACCTTCTCGGTAATGCTCCACGCTACGCCGGAGGCTACGCGCTCAACGAGTTGTTGTTCTGCTGCCATTATTAAGTATTATTCCAACAAAGCCTCCACGCCCAAACGGTATGAGTCGAGCCCGAAGCCCATGATAGAGCCCTTTGCTACGGGGGCAATCATCGATATGTGGCGGAACTCCTCGCGGGCAAGGATAGATGAGATGTGAACCTCAACAACGGGCGTAGCAACGGCTGCAATGGCATCACGCAGTGCTACCGACGTGTGGGTGTATCCTCCAGCGTTGAGGACTATACCGTCGTATTGGCCTACGCTAGCATGGATTGAGTTGATTAGCTCGCCCTCGATATTCGACTGAAAGTAGTCAAACTCCACACGCCCTTCATATCGCTTAGCAAGCGATTCGGTGTACTGCTCGAAGGTTGTTGTACCGTATATGTTTACATCGCGCTTACCCTGAAGATTCAGGTTGGGCCCGTTGAGAATAAGTATCTTTTTCATGTTAAATGTAAATTTTTGCCTCTGTTATACCATGCAGTACGCGCATGGCATTCATGGCCAATGCCTGCAACTCGTTCTCGCCCGCATATACCTCGATGGGTGCTATGAAACGACAACGATTGCTGATTTTGTCTGTGACAATTTTGCTATGGGCGATGCCGCCCGTGATAATGATGGCGTCAACATCTCCGTTGAGGGCTACGGCCATCTGTCCAATATGTTTTGATATACCATAACACATCGCCTCAAGAGCATTGGCAGCCTGCTTGTCACCAGCCTTCGCTCGTTCCTCAATCTCAATAGCGGAGTTTGTCCCTACGAGAGACATCCAGCCACCTCCGCCGACAATCAATTCGCGAGCTTGTTTGTGAGTATATTGACCTGAATAGCACAAGTCGATAAGCTCTCCTGCGGGGATTGTGCCTGCACGCTCTGGCGTGATAGGGCCTTCGCCATCGAGGGCATTGTTGCAGTCGATGACACGACCGTGGTGGTGCGCTCCGATAGAGATTCCACCCCCTAAGTGTGCGACGATGAGATTAAGCTCCTCGTAAGGGCGTCCTATATCTTCGGCATAGCGACGCGCCATAGCCTTCTGGTTGAGTGCATGGAAGATTGAGCGGCGACGTATCTGCTTGATTCCCGTAATTTTGGTGATCTCGTCTAATTCGTCAACCACAATAGGGTCGGCGATGTAGGCCTTAACGTTGCATAGCGCTGCAATGTCGGATGCGATTATTGCTCCGAGATTTGATGCATGCTGGGGTGTACAGGTCTTCAACTCATCAATCATCGTTTGACTTACCTCGTACACTCCGCTCTCGATAGGATGCAATAAGCCCCCTCGGCCTATTACGGCCGAGAGGGACTCAATGTCGGTATTGTTCTCGACAAGGGTATTCAAAATAAGCGATTTACGCCACTCATGCTGGTCGATGACCGATGCGAACTGTGATAGCTCCTCGGCGGAATGACGCAGTGTCAATTCAACCTTTACCTCTGAGCCGTTGTACACAGCTATTTTTGTTGAGGTAGAGCCCGGATTTATAGCCAACACAGTATAGCGACGTTGTCCCGTAATATCGAATACCAATGCCTCCTTATCTTGCAGAGGGTCTTTGGTGATGCGTGTGAAGTTAATCCCCATAAGGCCTTCTATTTTGTTCTGTTTTATCTTGCTGCCAAGCAAGCCAATGCGATAGAATACTTCTTTGTCAATGCTGAGTCACCGCGTGAAGTCAACACGCAGGGAACCTTTGTACCCATAACCATGGCTGCCAACTCGGCACCGCCGATGTGTGTAGCAGCTTTGAAGAATACGTTTGCTGACTCGATATTGGGGAAGAGCAGGCAGTCGGGCTCGCCAGCTACGCTTGAGCCAGTAACCTTCTTATGCTCGGCAACCT
>CAYLRH010000078.1:0-6302 GCA_964385905.1 uncultured Alistipes sp. | reverse complement strand
GCAACACGTTGCAGAATCTGCATCATCGTACACTCACCATTGCCAAATGCGTGTAGCAAGAACGGCGCATAAAGAGCTATCGCCACATTGCACAGCAGACTATATGCCACCATACACTCCACATTCGCTCCCAACATTCCACCTATGACAACGGCCGCCATAGCCACCGGAGCAAGCACACATATCATAGCTCCCTGCGCAACCACGACATCCATCGCGACCAACGCATAATACAAGGCCAACGAGCCAACCATCTGGAACAACAATAGCCACACATGCATCCACGAGAAACGAATCTTGCGCGCATCCACACGGCAAAACGTAAAGAAGAGCATCGTAAAGATAAATACGGGCGTAAGCACTCCTTGCAGAGCTGTATCTACCCACACTATTTGGCGGCATAGCAGAGCTCCGACAACCATACCCAAAGGCATGGAAAGACTACGGAATGTTTGCGAGGCAGACATGTTATTCACCCTTTTTCTCGACAAGGAAGTTCAGCACACCTCGCATTAGCGAGTGGCGCTGAGCCTCGTCTGTAATACTCTCAAATGGGAAGGCCATAACCATCGAACGATAATCAGCACCATTATAACCGATGGCTGCCGACTGGTTATTTGTAGCATATCGCATTGCTATAAAAGCCCCTCGGCCGAAGGGATTTATACAACCCGGCGACTCGATTGGATAGTAGTCGCGTGATGGCTCTCTGTTGAAATTGATACTCTGGCGAGCCATCTTCATCGGTGAAGGAACAACACGAGCTACACCTCGACGAGTAGCCATATCGCCATTAAATGATATGTGTAACACTCTACGGGCGAACTCTTTGTCATCGCCATCGGCCTCAGGTCCATTCCACAAATCGCTACCCACATAACATCCCGAAGCAAACAAGGCTCCGCCTGCTGAGGTATATTCACGCACTTTATCCTGTAACTTATCCGAGAATGTTTCAAACTCAACGCCCGAAGTACCACGCCCCATCAGGCATGAACGTTGCTTGCCGAGGATTAAATCTACGACAGCATACTCCCCCATTCGTACTGCACCCTGCTCTACCGCCTTAACACTTGTCGAGCAGTATGAAAATCCAGCCTCCACAATCGAACGGCCATGCAGAACGGGGTAGTCAAATGTATTACCCGCAATAACCTCGGTTTCATAATCGCTATAACATGAGCCCAAGGCGTTATTGTCGTTCTCCGAACGCGACAAACGACGGTCGAAGTTACGTTGCTCACCGATAAATGATATATCCTTCACATAAGCAACGCCCGAATCGTAATAATTGTAGAATCCCGCTATCGAATCACCCTGAATACTCAACGGGGCGCTCACTCTATTGAAACCATTTACGATAAGCACGCGGCCACGCTCGCTCTTGGCTCTATGCGAAGAGAGTGTTTCGCTCGGAAAGCTCTCGCCACCCTTGTTTACCGCCGTAACACGATAGCTGTAAGTATGGCCAGCCTCCTGTTTCATTCTTATGCTCGTACCATCTACTCGCACACCGTTGTCGAAACCTCTGTCATCGACACGCGTATATACAATATAGTAATCGGGCACAGCCGACACCTCCAAATCATCCTCCACGGGTGACCAGCTCAGAATTACATCAGCCGAGGTATCATCTGCAAACACTGCGCTAAAGCTCTCCACAGGAAGAGGCTGCACCGTATATGGTACGCCGTACTGGCTTGATAGATAACGCAATATACCCTTATAAATAGCACGACTAACAAGGAACTTGAATCTCGGGTCGTTGCCGTAGCGCATATCGGCAAAGTTCTGGTGCGACAACGACTCCAGCAACATTGTCGGCACACACGGCACTCGAGCTTCGTAGTATGAACGATTCCACATACCACGACGGCTCCACTCTGGCTCTACCGTTGCACGTATATCCTCCACCATCTGCGTCATAACCATGTCGGTCAAATCACGCGAGAGGTATCGGTCGGCTCCGCCTTCAAAACGGCCCTTATTATCCTTGGTGTAGTAGATTCCCAACGTTCCGATAATATCGTCATTCAGGCGCACGCCTGCATCCGAATGAAACGCCAACGCCATATCAAGAGGGATACTCTTACCATCCTGCTTCGGCAGACACTCCGAGCCACCCATCAAGGCATTTACCCAATGGGCACGCGACATATAATCGTCCTTATAATCATCTTTATTCTCTTTGGGGGTATACACATCCTCGCCAAATCCCGACCACTGCAACCAATAACGCGAGCCTTCACAAAAACGGGGATACTCGCTTGTCGTAGCATCGTAGTCGATACCCTCCTGCTGCAAGTGTGGCGACACCGTACGGGCTATGTTTCCATATCCGCCACCAATCTTCACTCCATCAGCCGAGACCTTCTTCCCCGCCGTAGAACTCTTATTCGACATTGAGACAAGTACATGCTCATCGCCCTCGGCAAAGTCAAAGTGACCGAGATAAATCCACATGCCACCACCCATCGTCTGATTGACAGCAAAGCGGCTCTCGCCACCGCGATGATGAATCGTATATACTACATCGTCGGCACTCTCCTCACCATAACTTTTATACGACACGTACACCGCATATTGGCCCTGTTCGGGTATTTCGGCACGCCACTCGGCACGGCTCTCAGCGCCTGATGTAACACTTTCGGTAAGACGTGTAGTGCCGTCAGTAAAAGGATTTTGACCAGTAAGATATACATCTCGTTTATGCGCAAAACCCGTACCGCCATCCTGCCACTCTTTCGAGCCACCACGCTCCATATATCGGCTATCGTCTACACCCTCATCGTTGTCGATGATTATCTCGTTGAGCTGGGTATCTCGCTCACGTGGCAACAAAACATTAGCCCCGGCATTCTCCAGCATAGGCACCAAATATGGCAACACAAAGCTCTGCGTAAAGAGATCCTCCACGGTTTCCCACAGACGTGAGCGCTGCCAACGCCACAGATTCTCATCCTGCTCGAAATAGCGACCGTGGCTCTGCCACATTGCCACATGGCGCCCTGCAAGGCCTTGCGTAGGTGCATTCAACGACGATAGAGGCTTCACAAGAGGTTTCTCCGAGCGATTGACAAAACGCACCACATCTTTAGTCGAAGAGCGGTAATAGGTAGGTACAAGCTCCTCGATACGGTGGCGGTCGGTAATTATCGAAAGTCTATATCCATCATATTTTTCGGGCAAGACCATACGTACAGAGTCGTACATCGCCTGTACATTATCCTCACGAAACGGGTAATACGACAGACCTATCGAGGCATATATCTCCAGCTTATCGCCCGCAGCCTTCATTCTATCAACCTTGACCGCGCCGCCCAATATCTCACGTTTAACAATACGCGTCAACATATCCGCAACCTCCTGTCGAGTATCTGCCGACGGAGCTTGC
Organism: uncultured Alistipes sp.; assembly: GCA_964385905.1. GTDB lineage: Bacteria > Bacteroidota > Bacteroidia > Bacteroidales > Rikenellaceae > Alistipes. Next base: position 2,908 of record CAYLRH010000078.1, on the reverse strand, counting down.
GCAAATGCAACTCCCGAGAAAATAATTGCCACAAAGAGCAATAATGTATGTAGAATCTTATTCATTTTCAATATTTCGTTTAACTATAAAAAAGAGTCCAAAGATAGTAAATAATGCATTATAGCCCAATAGTTCAAAGCCAATATAATAACCGAACCGCTCGGCAGCAACCCACTGCAACAGATAACTCAGCACGGGAGATAATATAGCTATTGCAGGTACAAAACGCTCTTTAACAGGCCATTTGCACATAATGCCAAATACAAACAAGCCCAAGATAGGTCCATAAGTATATCCAGCAAGTTTAAAAACAAGATTTATCACGCTGTCATTACCAAAACGGTCAAACAGTACAATCACCACAACCATAATAATAGCCATGGCAATATGTATTCGTTTGCGAAGGCGCGCAAGAGCCTGCTCATCGTAATGCTTAGCGCCATCCATTATATCGAGCGTAAATGATGTTGTGAGGGATGTGAGGGATGACCCAGCAGCTGAATAAGTGCTTGATATAAGTCCCACAACAAACACGACTCCAACAATTAACGGCAAACCACCCTGCACTGCCACAAATGGGAAAATCTCATCACCTTTTGCCGGCATGGGCAGCCCTGCAAAATCGACATAACGATACAACAATAGTCCCAGCACCAGAAAAAGCAGGATAACAAATATCTGGCATATTGCAGTAAGTACAATATTGATTTGCGAATCTCTTTTCGTGCGGCAACTCATGTTGCGTTGCATCATATCCTGATCCAGCCCTGTCATAGCCACCAGACACAAAGCACCACCAGCCACCATCTTCCAGAAATAGCGAGCAGATGATGGGTCATCAAAAAACCACATCTGCGAATATGGGGATGTCTTTACGACCTCCACCGAATCAGCAAACGACAGCCCCATGCTTCCACATAGGCAACATACACACACCACGATACTCACCACCAAACAAATCGACTGTAACGTATCGGTCAGAATCAACGACCGCACGCCACCCCAACGGGTGTATAGCCAGACAAGAGTCATCGTAATGGCGATATTCCACACAAAGCAAATATGCAGATAATCGAATACAAGTAGTTGCATTACAGCGCATACGACATACACCTTGAGCGACGCACCAATAATCTTCGACACAAGGAAACACCATGCGCCTGTACGGTGTGTGGTTATTCCAAAACGTGAGTCGAGATATTCATATAGCGACACCACCCCGCGGCGGTAAAATATAGGTATCAGCACAAATGCCACAATCAATTGGCCAATGGTAAATCCCACCACCATCTGCATATATGAGAAGCTATCGGCAGCAACAGACCCCGGCACTGATATGAAGGTAACCCCCGACATGGCAGCTCCAATCATCGCCAACGTGGCCATATACCATGTTGTACGACGATTGCCAATAAAGAAGCCTGCATTATCAGCCTTGCGCCCCGACAGGTAGGAGATAGCAAAGAGCAGAAGCAGATATGCCGCAAGAGTTATTAATACGAGGTATGGTGACATCACGTTATTTCAATTATGCGGCCTAACCGTTTGGAACATAATTCTCACTTTTGAAGATTTTTTTGATGCTCCATAATAATTATTCAGCCACAAATATGGTTTCTTTTACCGCACAAAGATAATAATTCGCCACAAAAAATTGTAGCGCGAAAATAAAATTATTATATTTGCGTGGAGTCAAAGGTGCTCCAATAAAGGTTAGTTAGAATTTCATTTATTTATATTATGGCAAAATCATTAAAGATTCGAGATTTAACGCTGCGTGACGGTCAGCAGTCTTCATTTGCTACCCGTATGACGCAGGATCAGATTAATCGTTGTCTGCCCTACTATAAGGATGCAGGCTTTTTCGCCATGGAGGTATGGGGTGGTGCCGTGCCCGACTCTGTAATGCGTTATTTGGGCGAGAACCCTTGGACACGTTTGGAGAGTATTCACGAAGTTATTGGCGATATATCAAAACTTACAGCACTTTCACGAGGCCGTAACCTCTTCGGCTATGCACCTTATACCGACGAGATTATCGACGGTTTCAGCCGCAACGCCATTCAGAGCGGTTTGGGTATCATGCGTATTTTCGACGCATTGAACGATGTAAACAACGTAAAATCTACTATTAAATATGTAAAGCGCTATGGCGGTATCGCCGACTGCGCCGTATGTTACACCGTTGACCCCAAGTACCCCCAGCCTACATTCCTGCAGAAGCTCTTCGGCAAGAAGGCTCCCCAGCCCGTATTTACCGACGAGTATTTCCTCGACAAGGCTAAGCAGATGGCAGCTTTGGGTGCCGACATGATTACCATCAAGGATATGTCGGGCTTGATTCCTCCCCAGCGTATCAGCCGCTTGGTGAAGCTCTTCAAGCAGCACATCAAGCTCCCCATCGACTTCCACACCCACTCTACTCCGGGCTATGGTTTGGCATCAGTGTTTGCAGCTATCGCAGCAGGCGTTGACGTGGTTGACACAAACTGCTGGTGGTTTGCAGGTGGTACAGGTGCTCCCGCACTGGAGTTGGTATATGTATTCTGCCAGAAGATGGGTATCGACATCGGCGTGAATATGGAGGCCGTTGAGAAGATTAACAAGGAGTTGAAGGTTATCCGCAAGGAGTTGGAGTTGTCGGTATTTGGTGCCGAGAAACCCAAGCCTAACCGCTTTGCATTCTCTGACACAGCTGACCAGCTCTTCAATGAGGCTGTTGCAGCTGCTAAGGCCGAGGACTTCGACAAGTTACTGGAGATTAGCCAGAAGATTGAGGCATACTATGGCTTCCCCGCCCCCAACGAGTTGGTTCAGAAGGCTGAGATTCCCGGAGGTATGTACTCAAATATGGTGGCTCAGCTCAAGCAGCTCAAGGCTGAGGATATTTTACCCCGCGCCATGGAGC
>CAYLRH010000077.1:0-6371 GCA_964385905.1 uncultured Alistipes sp. | reverse complement strand
GTACGGCGCGAGCCTTCTTGTGACCAAGAGCCAATACCAATACCTGCTTTGCTGAGCATACGGTAGCAACGCCAACTGTGAGAGCCAACTTAGGCACCTTGTTTACATCGTTGTCGAAGAAACGTGAGTTAACGATGATGGTATCCTCGGTCAAGGTCTTTACGCGTGTGCGTGAGTTGAGCGATGAGAAGGGCTCGTTGAATGCCAAGTGGCCATCCTCGCCTACACCACCGATAAAGAGGTCGATACCACCGGCAGCCTCGATACGCTTCTCGTAACCCTCACACTCGGCAGCCAAATCCTCGGCATTACCGTTCAGGATGTTTACATTCTCAGGCTTGATGTCAACGTGTGAGAAGAAGTTGTTCCACATAAATGAGTGGTAGCTCTCGGGGTGCTCCTCAGGAAGACCTACGTACTCGTCCATGTTGAACGTTACAACGTTTGCAAACGACACCTTACCAGCCTTGTAGAGTGCGATAAGCTCGGCATACATACCCAAGGGAGTAGAGCCTGTGGGCAAGCCCAATACGAAAGGTTCGCTGCACGCTGCAGCCTTTGCGTTAATCTGAGCCGCTACGTAGTGCGCAGCCCAACGGCCAGCATCGGCCGAAGTGTTTTCGATAATTACTCTCATTATTATACTTTTATAATTTATTATTCTATTATTTTGACCTCATAGTCTTGTCGGAAATTGTATAACAAGAGCTGATTTTAGGCTTAAATTCTTTTTCACCGCCTCGGCTTGGCATAGTGCATAAATGCCCTCTGCCCTCGCCTTAATGGCGGCGTTGCGATGCCCGAAAAACCAGAGTTTGCTGCGCGCAAATGAGGATTTTGAGGGCGAGCGTAACGACAAAGCAGCCTTGTTAGACGATTTCTTAAATAGTCATTTTTACAAATACCTCAATGGCCTGATACTCCGCCATACCCAACAAATCGTATAGGCGGGCAGTATTCTGCGTACGCTCCTCGGCACGCTGCCAGAACTCGCGTGAGTCATCACCCGGGAAGGGAACGATATCCTTCTGCGAGAGGTGACGGTAGATGGCGTGACGCTTCTTGATAAGCTCATCGGGGCTCAAGGGCACAGCCATATCTACCATGCCAATCTCCCACTCCATCCACGCACCGCGGTAGAGCCAGATAACGCACTCCTCAAGCCATGCCTCACCCTGCTCCTTCAGACGGTGCAGAGCCTCCAGCACAGCCTCCGTACATACGCGGTGTGTACCATGCGGGTCAGCCAAATCGCCAGCCAGATAAATCTGATGGGGCTTCACCTGCTGCAACAGCTCGGTGATAATCTCAATATCCTTGTCTGTGCGCTCACCCTTCTTGATGCCGCCTGTCTCATAGAAAGGCAGATTGAGGAAGTGGGCGTTTGTATCAGCATTCAGGCCAAACGAACGTACTGCGGCACGTGCCTCAGCACGGCGGATAGCACCCTTGAGGTTGAGCAACGCACGAGGTTCGGGGGCACCCTTCTTCTTCGATGCGATAATCTGACGCACCTCCTCCACGCGGTCGCCATAACCCAACTCGCGAGCCGAGTCGATATGCTGCATAACAACGTCGTCGTGTACGGCTACATTACCGGAAGTCTCGTATGCAACGTGTACATCGTGACCCTGCTCTACAAGGCGAATAAATGTACCACCCATCGAGATAACATCATCATCGGGGTGCGGTGAGAAGATAATCACACGCTTGGGGAATGGAGTAGAGGGCACGGGACGTGTAGAGTCGTCGGCATTAGGCTTACCTCCGGGCCAGCCTGTGATGGTGTGCTGGAGGTCGTTAAATACCTTGATATTTACCTTGTCGTATGTCATGCCAACTTCGTCGAGCAACTCGCCCAAAGAGTTTTCGAGATAATCCTTGTATGTAAGTTTCAGGATAGGCTTCTTTACCGTCTCGCACAACCACACAACAGCCTTGCGCACCATACGCGGAGTCCAATTACAGGGACCTACCAGCCATGGAGCCTTCTTTACGGTCAAGGCCTCGGCTGCTGGGTCATCGACAACAGCCTCAATCTGGCTGTGGTTCTGCAATAGCGATGCAGGGATAAGGCGTGTAGCCTCGCCCTCTACGACCTTTTTGATAACGTCGGCCTTATCCTCGCCCCATGCCATCAGGATAATGCGTTTGGCACTCATGACGGTGTTAAGACCCATGGTGATAGCCATGCGGGGTGTATTCTCTATGCCGTAGAATATGCTTGCCTGCGACTTGCGTGACTGGTGTGAGAGCTGTACCATGCGAGTAACAGATTTTGCATACGAGCCAGCCTCGTTGAAACCAACCTGTCCCTGCTCACCCATGCCGATAACCATAAGGTCGAGGTTACGAGCCATACGCTCATACTCGGCACAGTATGCCGACACGTCCTTCAGCGGCGTAGAACCATTGATAAGGTGTATGTTCTCGGCCTTAATATCCACCTTGTCGAGCAAATCCTCCTTGATACGGTAGCTGCGGCTCTGCTGCTCGGCAGCCTTGATGGGGTAGAACTCATCGAGGCTATACACCTCTACGTTCTTGAACGACACGTCACCAGCCTCATAGCGGCGCACCAACTCATGATATACACCCACGGGAGTACGACCAGTGGTAAGACCAAGTAGGAAGGGGCGGTTTGATACCTGCTCCTCGTGAGCCGAGATAGCCTCGACAATCTGCTGGGCTACATACTCAACTCCCAGACTCTCAATCTCGAAGATAGATGTGGGAATCTTCTCATAGCGGTGGATAATATCCTTGGGAGTGCCCTCAAGAATCAATCCACCATCCTGCGGTAATGAATATTTGCTATCCATAATATAGTTTTTAAGATTACGTTCGTCGTAGATTGTTTTTCGTTATTAATGCAAATTTACAAATAAATTTGATTATTCATACACCGTTGTACATAAATTGCGATATATATTTTTGGCGAAATTAGTTCCAAATCGGCAGATATTACAAATAAATACCTATCTTTGCTTTGGTTTTGGTTCGCCCATCTGGGTGATGGACGGACATGCGACATGAAAATTATCATTAATAAATAAAACTACCATGAAAAAACTATTGACTTTGGCAGTGTGCCTATTCTCTGTGACGGCACTCTGCGCCCAGACTCAGGTTATCGCCCACCGCGGTTACCACGCAACAAAGAACTCTGTTCGTAACTCACTCTCTGCATTGGTAAATGCTCAGGATGCTGGCGTATATGGCTCGGAGTGCGACATCAACGAGACTGCTGACGGCGTTTTGGTTGTTGTTCACGGCCCTATGCACGAGAAGTATCGTGTTCAGGAGACCGACTTTGCTACACTGCGCAAGCAGACTTTGGCTAACGGCGAGATTCTTCCTACTTTGGAGGAGTACCTCGTGCAGGCTAAGAAGAACACAGCAACGAAGCTCATCATCGAGATTAAGGACCACAACACCCCCTCACGCGAGACTAAGGTTGTGAAGAACATCCTGAAGATGGTTAAGAAGCATAAGTTGGTTAACGACGTTGAGTACATCGCTTTCCGTCAGCACGTTTGCGACGAGTTGGTTAAGTGGGGCCCCAAGGGTATCAAGGTTGCATATTTGAACGGTACGCTCACTCCCGAATACTGCAAGGATTTGGGTTACACGGGTATCGACTACAACATCAATGTAATGAAGAAGAATCCCCAGTGGATTAAGCAGTGCCACGACTTGGGTCTTACCGTCAACATTTGGACAGTAAACGATCCTGAGGGTATTAAGTGGTGCATCGACAACAAGGCCGATTACATCACCACCGATAACCCGGCCGAGGCTAATCGCCAGTTGGGTAAGTAATTATCACTCACGATAAGAGTAAAGCCTGCAATTATTTGCAGGCTTTTTTTGGTTGTTCGACAGCAATAAATTATCTTTGGCAGGCAAGAAACACTTTATATATTATGAATCTCAAATACGGAATCGACTCTCGCCCGCCTTTCGGGCAGTTAATGTTATATAGTCTGCAATGGTTTGTGTTGGCCATCGCAGTCGTTGTCACCTCGTTATTTATTGCCGTTGGCTCTCCTGCCGAGCGTGTTTTGTACGCACAGAAGGTTTTTGCCTTGATGGGCGTGGCTACCATCATTCAGGCGTTGTGGGGACATCGAATGCCCATTGTCGTAGGCCCTGCGTCGGTGTTGCTGGTGGGTATCATAACAACCCTTGCGGCACAGGGAGAAGCGGTGAATACCAATAAGATATATACCGCTGTGTTGATTGGTGGCGTGGCCGTTACGCTGCTCTCTGCTGGTCGTGTTATCGAGCGCCTACAACGTATATTTACCCCGCGAATCGTGGTGGTGATTCTTATGTTGATTGCTGTAACACTCGGCCCGACAATAAAGAATCTAATCTTCCCTGCGGGGGAGGAGGCCCGACACGCTTTCGGCCTATGGTTTGCCATCTTGGGCGTTCCCTGTATGGCGTTGGCAGCCAATAGATTAAAGGGCGTAATGAAGTCGGTTGTTGTGCCCGTCGCGCTGCTCGTCGGTTGTGTTACCTACTACGCCATATATGGAGGTTTCGGAGATGTTTTCTCGCAATATACCGAGTCGGAGGGGGCGTTGTTGCTCCCGAAGTTGGAGGTGGACGGCAGTATTATCGTGGCCTTCCTGCTTTGCTATGTCGCATTGTTAATCAACGATATAGGCTCTACGCAGTCGCTCGGTGCCATGCTCGGTACAACCGATACTGACAAGCGTTGCCGCCGTGGCGTGGGTATAACAGGCTTGTTTAATATTATTGCGGGCGGTATAGGTATTATTGGCCCTGTGAATTATTCCATGTCGCCCGGAGTCATAGCCTCATCATCGTGCGCTTCGCGCTATGCACTTCTGCCAGCAGGCGCAGGTTTGGTTGTATGTGCCTTTGTGCCGTCGCTCATTGCTGTTATGTCGGCCATTCCCAATACGGTTATCGGCGTTATCCTGCTCTATCTGATGGGAACCCAGCTTGCAGCAGCTCTTCACATGGTTGTCTCAACCTCTTCGGCACAGACCTTCGATCAGGGACTCATCATCGGTCTCCCCGTAATGGTCGCTCTGCTCTTTGGCGCTATCCCGATGCAGGTTATTCCCGCTGTTTTACGCCCTCTAATCGGCAATGGCTTCGTGATGGGTGTTCTAACGGTCATGCTCCTCGAACACGTTATTTGCGCTAAAAATAGGGGATAAATGAGTGTTTTACATATATAAAAATATAAGGAGTACATTTCGTGCTCTTTATTTTTTTTGTTTGAGGTGTGTTCAATTAGCGTCAGCCGTTGCAACCTTCGGCGCTACTTAAATGCGTCGCAGGTCCTGCCTACACGGAGGCTTCCATCGTATCCACGCATTATCTCATCGCAAAATATCTCACACTTCAATACAAGACTCCGTCTGCGTAAACAAAAAAACACCGCCCCAGCGGAGCGGTGTTCGTTGTATGTGAACAGAATTATTAGTTCTGGTCCTTCTCGGGATCAAGAGCAGTGTTGTTATCCATCTCGCTCTTAGGCAACTGATACAAGAAGTTGCGGTCATCCTGAGTCAAAGCCATCTTAGCACCTGAGAAGTGGTTGTTTGCAGCACCCCAAGTTGCGTCTGTACGGTCGATAGGAATATTCAAGCGACGGTTGTCGAGGTACTCAATACCCTCACCCCAGAACTCAACACGCTTCTGATAGTTAATCTCCTCGATAAGAGCAGCCTTGTCAGAGAATGTGTATGCGTAGTTGGGATCACGAGTTACCATAAAGTCGTTCAATACCTTAACTGCGTTAGCGTCACCCATGTGAGCCAAAGCCTCAGCCTTGATGAAGTGAGCCTCCTCAGAACGCAAGTAGATGTAGTCACCGAGGTGCCATCCTGCGCCATAACCGCCAGAAACGTTTGAACGGCCAGCACCGATGAACTTACAGCTCTGATACCAGGGCAGACCACCACCGTTAGGACCTACCTGATAGTAAATCTCGGGGTAGAGACCCAACTCAGCTGACAAACGAGCGTAGTTGTCAGGAGTTACGAACCAGTCACGACGTACGTCTGTTGCGCCCATACGCTCAACAGTAGGCTTGAAACCTGCACGCCATACACCGATAGCAGCGTAACCATCACCGAACATATCCATCTGTGAGAACCATGACATGTAGATTGTAGAGTTATCAGCAGTGATATCGCAACCGAAAACTACGTCGGGAAGATTGATGTTGCTGAAGCCCTGAAGGATGTCAGCACCTGTCAATACGGGAACATTGTTAATAATCACATCAGCATACTTAGCAGCATCTGACCACTCGTGCTTAATCATGTGAGCACGTGAGAGGTACATAGCAGCAAAGCAACCATCGATATCGGTAGGAGTAGCAG
>CAYLRH010000076.1:0-6407 GCA_964385905.1 uncultured Alistipes sp. | reverse complement strand
GCCACATCCTCATACCCCTCGACAAACACACGCACCAGCTTACGCCCATCATCAACCACCACGGGCAGACACTGCTGCTCGCGGCTATGACGCAAAGAGGCCTCATGTTTTAATTTTTCGATTGTTGCTCGTTTCATAATTTGTTGTAAATATAATAAAATAGTAACTTTGTGCCAAACAATACGAGATGTTTTACCTCGCCAAATGCCCAATAGGGACACTTTTCTGGGAAGAAAAGGGTGATAACAGGGCGTTGGCATAAATGAAAAGCGTCATGAGCGACTGGAAAGAGCGTCTGGGTATGGTCTACTCGACCAACCCCGATTTTGAATATACCACCACACAAGAGGAGGAGCCCACTACCCTCCCCCCGCAGCAGCAGAATCTGCGCGTGTGGATAGACCGCAAACATCGCGGCGGAAAGACCGCCACGTTGGTCAAGGGCTTTGTGGGTAGTGAGGCAGACCTTACGGAGTTGGGCCGTATGCTCAAGAGCAAGTGCGGCGTGGGTGGCTCGGCAAAGGATGGCGAGATAATCATACAGGGCGACCATCGCGACCGCGTGATTGACCTGCTCACGCAGGCCGGATACAAGTGCAAGAAGGCTGGAAATTAGACGCTATGGCAAACCTCAACGCGACAATACGCAGAGTACTGCTCACCATGGCGGCCTTGGTGGTGTGCCATGTGGCAAGCGCCCAATATTACAGTTGGGGCGCCGACCCTGCGCGTTTTCGCTGGATGCAGGCAAAGGGCGAGCGCTCGAATGTGATTTACCCGCAGCACACTCAGCAGATAGGCCTTACGACGCTCTACCTCACCGACCGTATGCGTCCCTACATCGACCACGGTTTCAAGCTTCCGCCACTCGACCTGCCATTTGTCGTTCACCCCGAAAATATGCAGTCAAACGGATTGGTGATGTGGCTGCCCAAACGTGTGGAGTTTCTCTCCACACCCGCCATCGACGGCTACTCCATGCCGTGGATAAAGCAGCTCGTAGCGCACGAGTATCGCCACGCGGCGCAGTACAACAACCTCAACGTGGGTGTGGTGAAGGTGCTGAGCTATCTGATAGGGCAGCAGAGTTCGACCATCGGACTGGTATTTATGCCGCTGTGGATGATGGAGGGCGATGCCACCATGTGCGAGACGCAGGCATCGTCGTTCGGTCGCGCTTTGCAACCGCGCTTCACGCTGGAGTTTCGCGCCATGGGCGACATAGCAAACAAATATCGCAACACCGACAAGTTCTTCTGCGGCTCTTACCGCGACTTTATTCCCGACCACTATCAGCTAGGTTATCAGTTGGTTGCACACGGCAACGAACTCTCAGGCCGCATCATGGCCAACGACATGGCATCGTATGGCCCGCGTAAGCCGTGGACAATAGTGTCGGAGAACTGGCGCATGAAGCGTCTGTTTGGATTCTCTACAACGCAGTTGTTCCGCTCGACATTCCAGTCACTTACCGACTTCTGGAGTCAGATTCCCACACCTGAGAATAGCGCCACACTGCTGAAGGCACCCACGATGAAGAGCTACACCCAATACTCCAATCCGATATACATCAACGGAGAGGTGATAATGCTCAAGAGCGACCTGGACCGCCCCTCACGCTTTGTGGCCCTCAACACCACCACGGGCGAGGAGCGCACGCTATGCTACACAGGCTCGGTGGCGACACGTCCCGCGTACGACGAGATAAACAACCGTATCTGGTGGACCGAGTATCGCCGCAGCACAATATTCGAACAGAAGGTCAACTCGACACTCTGCTACCTCGACCTCAACAAAAAACATCCCCGCACTCGCTCGATGGGAGGACGTAACATCCTCTATCCCACACCCGACGATGAGGGCGGATTGTCGTGGGCAGAGTACTCGGCCGACGGAATATACACCCTGCACCATGAGTACTGCGACGGGAAGCTATTCTCGTTTGCCCTGCCGTTCGGGCAGGAGGTACACTCGTTGGCGTGGGACAATCTAACACGCTGCCACTACTGCATCCTGACGGGAGATGAGGGTATGTGGATAGCCCGCATATCGCCCGAAAAGGAGTTCACGCGAGTAACACAACCTGCATACATCACGCTGAGTAAACTGCGTGCCCGCGACGGAAAACTCTACTTCGGCTCTATCGCTTCAGGCCGCGACGAGATACACTGCTACGACCTCATCAACGGAGGTGAGTATCAGCTCACCGAGTCAACATACGGCTCATTCGATGCTGCGCCCACCAGCGACGGAAATATTGTCATGACAACCTACGACTCGATGGGTTACCACCCCTCGGCACAGCCTACGGATAAGATTTGGCGTAAGGTTGAGTACTCGAATCTGCCGAAGAATGTGGTAAATCCGCCACGCAAAAGCTGGGGCATAATAAATCTCGATACGGTGAAGATGTTGGAGTCCGACTCAACGCTGACACGCTCGGCAAGCAAGATACGCCGTTACCGCAAGGGGTTGACGCTCTTTAATATACACAGCTGGGCGCCACTCGCCTACGACCCCTTTGCACTGAGCGAGGATGGAGCGATAAACATGAACTTCGGAGCCACCGTCATGACTCAGAATCTCCTCTCGTCGATGCAGGGATTCCTCAGCTACGGATACAGCAACAACGCAGGTCACATCTTCAAGACCTCGCTACGTTACTTCGACTTGGGCCCCACCATCAGCTTCAATGCTACGTATGGTGGCCATCAGAACATCTACCCTATCTACACCTACAACCCCGAAAAGCACGAAATAGAGCTACCCGAAGCCCCCTCACGTGGCAAGTTCTACGCCTTGGGGCTTAACATTCAGTTTCCGTTCATGTTCCAGCGTGGCTACCACACGCGCTACCTTATAGCCTCGGCTGGCTGGGAGTATTCAAACGGACTGGTGGCCAATACGGGAAAACTATCATTCGACGATGGGGGTATTAGCAACATTGCGACGATAGGATATTCGAAGGGTATTCATCTCACGACCTTCTCGCTCGGATTTCAGGATTTTGTGCGACAGGCACACCGCGACTTCGCGCCACCATGGGGTGTAGTGGCATCGGCCACATACGCATCAAATCCCGCAAGCGGAGCGTTCAGCGACCTGCTGGTCCTCTACTCGAAGATATATACTCCGGGATTTGCCCGCCACAACAGCCTGACGTTAGCCATGGCGTACCAGACCTCGATTGGAGGCTTTGAGAGCGAGGATGCCATCTCGGCCCTATCGTTCAAATCGACACGTTTGTTGCCACGCGGATTCAACTCCACGCAGATTGAGAACCGTAACTACCTGGCCGCATCTATCAACTATCAGCTACCGATATGTTACCCCGATGGTGGTTGGCGCGGAATAGTATATTTCAAGCGCATACGTCTGAACGCAGGCTTCGACTACGCACAATTCGAGCGTGGCCACTTCTACGAAGATGGCTCACTGCACCACCAATGGCATCGCCTGAACTCATGGGGTGGCGACATCATCTTCGATTGTAACTTCCTCGGACAACCCGCCTCGGCAACTACGGCTCTGAAGGTGTCGTTGTACAAGCCCAGCGAGGGAAGCCTCTATTTCGCTGTGGGAATGGATTTGCCGTTTTAGAATATGAAAATAAATCGCTATCTTTGTACGTTTGTTCACTACGAATTGCATAGAAATGGATATAAAGAGTTTTTTCAAAGATAAGAAGAGAGTCATCAAGCTGATGTGGCTTGTGGTGATGACTCCGGTGGCGATGCTCTTTCTGATGCTCGCTTTGGCCGCCTTTGGTGTATTCGGACGTATGCCCTCGTTTGAGGAGCTGGAGAATCCGAAGAGCAACCTCGCGACGGAGATATATGGCGACAACGGTCATATCATCGGTACATTCTTCGTGCAAAACCGTTCATACGTGCAGTATGAGGAGCTCTTCCCTGCGGACTCTACGCAGCACATCATCCTCGACGGACATCGTGTACCCCCCGTTGTGGCGGCGCTGATTGCAACCGAGGATGTGCGTTTTCGCAACCATTCGGGAGTAGATATCCCCTCGCTTTTCCGCGTAGCCATCAAGACCATCGCCTTCCAGAATCAGTCACAGGGTGGTGGCTCGACAATCACACAGCAGCTGGCCAAAAACCTCTTCCCGCGTGATACGGTGCGTAACCGCGGTAAGGTTGCCCGTATGACAAAGCTCGTGCAGTCGAAGTTCAAGGAGTGGATTACGGCCATCAAACTTGAATACAACTACACCAAGGAGGAGATTGCGGCAATGTATCTTAACACGGTGGCCTACGGCTCGAACGCCTACGGTATCAAGTCGGCAGCAAGCACCTTCTTCGGCAAGTCACCCGATGAGTTGAATGTGCAGGAGGCTGCGATGCTGGTGGGTGTGGTAAATGCCCCCACACGCTACTCGCCCGTGCGTAACCCCGAAAATGCGTTGGCACGTAGAAACCTCGTAATCAGCCGCATGCGTGCCGCAGGAGCTATCTCACGCGACGTATGCGACTCGCTCTCGGCACTGCCTATCACACTGCAATACAAGCCCATCTCACACAACGAGGGTGAGGCTACCTATTTCCGCGAGATGTTGCGTAACGTCATGAACGCCCAGCGCCCCACGCGTCGTCAGTTCCTCACAGATTGGGACTACGAGCAGGCAGTGAAGGAGTATGACGAGAACCCGCTCTACGGCTGGTGCCACAAGAACACCAAGGCCGATGGCACGCCCTACAACATCTACCGCGATGGTCTGCGTATCTACACCACCATCAACCCCACCATGCAGCGCTATGCCGAGGAGGCTGTGCAGAAGCAGATGGAGACGGTGATTCAGCCCCGCATGGACCGTCAGGTGAAGTCGTCGGGAGTGCTGTTCCTCGACTTGGAGAAGGAGGAGATAGAGACTATCATCAAGCGTGCGATGAAGAACTCGGACCGCTACCGCGAGCATAAGAAGCTCGGCATGAGCGAGAAGGAGATATACGCCACCTTCGACAAGAAGTGCGAGATGCGCGTATTCACATTCAAGGGCGAGCGTGACACGTTGATGACACCGCGCGACTCAATCCTCCACCACAAGCGTATTATGCGTGCGGCGTTGGTTGCTATGGACCCCCGTTCGGGCCATGTCAAGGCGTATGTTGGCGGCCCCAACTTCCGCTACTTCAAGTACGACATGGCCAAGCAGGGTAAGCGACAGATAGGCTCTACGGTCAAGCCCTTTATCTACACCTTCGCCATTGACCAGTTAGGTCTTACTCCCTGCACCATGGCTCCCAATCTGCCCGTATCTATCGAGACGCCCGCAGGTATCTGGTCGCCCAAGGAGGCTGGCAAGGTGGAGTATGACGGTGTTCTGCACCCGCTCTATTGGGGTTTGGCGAACTCGCGCAACAACTACTCGGCGTGGATTATGAAGCAGGCAAAGCAACCCGAAACGGTGGCCGACTTCCTGCATAACATGGGTATTCGCAGCTACATCTACCCCGCCTATGCATTGTGCTTGGGTGCTTTCGAGTCGAATGTGTTTGAGCTGGTGAGTGCCTACTCTACGTTCGTAAACGAGGGTGTGCATATCGACCCCATCTTCGTTACTCGCATCGAGGACCGTCAGGGTAACCTTATATCGAGCTTTATCCCGCAGTCGCAGGACGCGGTAAACAAACATACCGCCTACACCATGCTCACAATGTTGCAGCGCGTAATCTCGGCAGGTACGGGAGGACGTATGACCTGGCAATTTGGCTTCGACAACATGGATATTGGTGGTAAGACAGGTACGTCGAACGAGAACCGCGACGCATGGTTTATGTGCGTGACACCCACACTCGTGGCTGGCTCATGGGTAGGTGGCGAGGACCAGTCGGTTCACTTCCGCGCACAGGGTGAGGGTAGCGTTATGGCCCTGCCTATCGTGGGAGAGTTCCTGAAGAAGTCATACGACGACCCGCGTCTGGGCTTGAGCCGCAATGCCAAGTTCTCTCGCCCTGAGGGATGGGAGTCATACGACTGCCCCAAGGAGATGGCTCCGAGCGAGGGTGAGGTGCAACAGTCAACAGAGCCCGACGAGTTCTTCGACTAAACAAGACAACAACTAAAGGTTAACGAGATATGAAAATTGCTATCGTAGGCGCTTCGGGCGCCGTAGGTCAGGAGTTTCTGACTATTTTGAATGAGAGAGTAGATTTCCCCATCGACGAGTTGCTGCTATTCGGCTCGGCTCGCAGTGCGGGAACGAAATATATGTTCCGTGGCAAGGAGATTGAGGTTAAACTCCTGCAACACAACGACGACTTCAAGGGTGTGGATATTGCCCTCACCTCGGCAGGTGGCTCTACATCGGTGGAGTTTGCCGAGACCATCACCAAGCACGGCACATTGATGATTGACAACTCGTCGGCATTCCGCATGGACGAGGATGTACC
>CAYLRH010000075.1:0-6439 GCA_964385905.1 uncultured Alistipes sp. | reverse complement strand
GCCAGCAACTGCGGGAAGAACGAGAGGTAGAAAAGATAATCTGCAAACTGATTCAGCGGGCGTATATGGCCACGATAGATGTCGATGGTGTAGCTCATCGACTGGAAGACGAAGAACGATATTCCCACAGGCAGGAAAATATTCTGAAACTCCAGAAATCCCGCCCCAAGCAAGCCGTTGGCCATCTCGATGAAGAAGTTGGTGTACTTGAAGTAACCCAATATTCCGAGATTCAGCACCACACTCAGTGCCACCCAGCGTTTTTTCACCCGCTTCTCTGGCTCGTGCGCTATGGCGTGACCTATAAGGAAGTCGCTGATGGCGACAAACAACAGCAATAGGAAATAGAAGCCGCTCGACTTGTAGTAAAAATATATCGAGAAGGCTATCACATACAGAATACGCAGAGTGGTGACTCTACGCAGCAACAGGTACACGCCCGCAAAGCCCACAAAGAGGAACAAAAACAGACCGCTATTGAAGATTAGCGGTGCCGTAGCGTCGTAGCGCAGTAGTTCGCCGATGCGGTCGAGTAATTCGTCTATGGGCAAGTTCATTATCGGGGCAATGTTATTACTGTATCCTGCAATGTCACCGGCATCGGAGTCTGAACCATCGGCAGCGGCTCGCTGATGACGGGCTTCTCGCGCTCGATGCGCTCGCGTAGTGCCTTGCTATACGACTCGGCGCCCTGCAACAATGCATAATAGAGCTGGCGGGCTATCTCGCGACCGCCGGCATAATTAATGTGTGTATAATCTTTTCCTGCCCAGCCATTCTCCACAAAAGCAGTCATGCCGCCCAGACGCTGCATAGCCTCATACGTATTCCAGAAGGCTACGCCACACTTCTCGGCCGCCTCGCGCTGTGAGCGTGTGAGGTCCACAGCCGACGACATAGGTACGATACCCTGCTCGTTGCGCTGTGAGCGGTCGCTGACACCCATAACCAGAACAGCAGCTCCGGGGAAGCAGCTCTCCACGTAACGTACCATCTTCTCCACCTGCTCGCCATAGAGCGAGTAGTTGTGGCGGTCGGCCTGCATGATATTCAATCCATACTGCAACACCACCAAGTCGTAGGGGCGCATCGAGTGAATCTGCGCATTTACCGATGCCGACGACCAGAACATAGCCTGTCCGTTGTTGCTTCGCACCGAGAGGTTATCTACGGCGATACCCGACGTGGAGTCGAAGTCGGCACCTATGCCAGTGAAGCCTGCCGCACCACTCTCGACGCGCATCTCGAGCGAGCGAATCTGCTCCTCCTCGACAACAATCTGGCGCACCACGTCGCTGCCGTCGAACTCGAACTCGCGCTGCACGCCATCGTTCAGCGTAAGGATAATCTTCGAGGGCTCACGGCTTATGAAAAGCAGTCGCGCACGGTTGCACTCCGTCAGGTGACGACGCTTGTCAACCATATCCCAACGTGTTGATGCCCCGTCGCTTGCGCGTGCCACCCAACCCGACACGAAGTAGTCATTCACGTAGGGTTCGGGCGTAGTTTTGCGCTGCATGATGTTATAGGGAGTCCACCCCTTCGAGGTGGTCTTGATGGTCTGGCGGAAGCCCGTGAAGGGCGAAGCAACGGGGGCATAACCCACACCGCCGCCGTGGAACGTATCCTGCAACAGCTCACGAAGGTCGGCCGTAAGGATATCGCCCTCGACAAACGAGTCACCCATAAATGCCACGCGTACAGGCTCGCTTCCCGCCAACAGTTTTTCGTAGAGGCGGTGCATAGGCGTGTCGAACTCTTCGCCACGGAACTCCTCGATGCGTGTAATAAGCTCCTCGTCGGGCAGGATGTCCGAGTAGTCGGCCTTGAGCAGAGCCTCCAGCGATGGCAGCGGGTCATTGCGCAGCGAGTCGCTCTCGCCACCCATAGGCTGCTCGTCGAAGATACCCTCCCACGATGCCGACGTGCCCTCACCGAAGGGCGATGCTGTGGCTGTGGTCTGCGCCACCTGCTGTGCCACCTGCTCCAAATCGACCTCAAACTCAGCGACATTGATTTCGGGCGCAGCCTCCTGCTGCTCAGCCTCTTTGGCCTTGTCGCTCTCGAAGGTTATCAGGTCGGAGATTATGCTTGCACGGCGCAACGACACCCCACCAGCCTCGATGGGCGGGATGAAACTCACGAGTATAAGCACTGCCAGGGCGGCTGTGGCTACAAGCCAGCCACGCGAGGTAAAATCGTCGTTGGGGTTAGTCATTTCTGCGTGATATGAGCGAAACGTAGTAGAGTACGGTTGCAATAGCACTCAACGCCGCCACAAGGTATGTGCGTGCCGCCCACTTGAGCGACTCGCGAGCGTAGGCAAGCTGCTGGCCCTGCAACATACGGCTCGACTCCAACCACTCCAATGCGCGGGCCGAGGCGTTGTACTCAACGGGCAATGTAACAATCGAGAAGAGTGCCGACATGGCAATCAGGCCGATACCAATCCAGCATACGGTAGTACCGCTGCCGGCAGCCATCATAGCTATACCTGCAATAATTACCCACGTAGCAATCTTCGATGAAAAATTCACGATGGGCACCAGTGCCGAGCGCATCACCAGCGGAGCATAGCCGCGGGCGTGCTGAATGGCGTGACCGCACTCGTGACAAGCCACGGCAGCTGCAGCAATCGAGCGAGAGGCATAGACGCTATCGCTCAGATTTACAGTCATATTCGTGGGGTTGAAGTGGTCGGTGAGCTGGCCCTTGACGTGTGTAATCTTCACGTTGTGGACATTGTTGTCGCGCAACATCTTCTCAGCCACCTCGGCACCCGTCATTCCATTGGGGAAGGGCACCTGCGAATACTTCGCAAAGACTGATTGTAGGCGTGCCTGCACGATGTAACCCACCACTCCGATGATACCCATCAGGATGATTGAGCTGCCCGAAGAGAAACCCATCGTGGGGTCGGCGTATGAGTAAGAGTAATAATCTTGTGCTGTTTGCAATAATTCAAGCATAATTTTTCGTTTTTAATTAAACAAATGGTTTTACAACAACGCCAAAACCCGCCGAAACGTATGCCACATTGAAATAATTGAGCATAAAAGGTGCATGGCGTACCATTAATAATGCAAAAGTAAGAATTTTTTACCTAACTTTGTACAGATTTTTACGAAAATGAACAATCTTGAATACATGCTCGCCCGACGCACGGCGCAACACGACGGTTCATCGCGTACGGCGGTGATGATGCGCATAGCCACAACGTCGGTTGCTTTGGCGCTGGCGGTGATGATAGTTACGCTGGCCGTGTTCAACGGTTTTCGACGTGAGCTGTATGCCGACCTGCGAGGCTTTGGCGCTGATATTCAGCTTATGGAGGTGTCGGGACTACGAAGCGATGCACAGCCCGTGGAGTATGAGGCGTTGCTTAAGGAGCGTGTGGCCGAGATTGAGGGTGTGCGTAGCGTAGCACCATACATCGTCATGTGGAGCATGGCCAAAAGTGGCGACGCCACGCTCGGCCTGCAACTCAAGGGCATCGATGGCTCGTACGACACCACGTGGTGGCAGAGCCGCATCGTGGAGGGTGAGCTGCCCGATGTGGTGGCCGAGGAGCGAGGCAAGCAGATTATGCTCTCGCGGACAACGGCCGACCGACTGTCGGTGGGTGTGGGTGACAAGGTGGAGATACTCTACGTGAGTGCCATCTCTGGTGCCCGACGCGACAGCTACAAGGTGTCGGGACTCTACCACACGGGCCTTGAGGAGATGGATGCCACGTTAGCCATCGCCGACCTTCGCGACGTGCGACGCACGGCAGCGTGGGAGGATGGCATGATTTCGGGCTATGACATCTCGCTCGATAGGATGAATGAGAGCCAGCGTGTGGCTGAGGCCATCGACGAGATACTCTTCAACGATGAGCAGATTCAGACCACATCGTGCCTGCCCGCAACGCTTGAGTTGCGCTTTCCGATGGTGATAGATTGGATGAAGGCCCACACGATAATTGCCGAGGTGGTTATCATCATCATGATGGCGGTGCTGCTCTTCAACATGGCGGCCGCAATGCTCATCATGGTCTTCGACCGCATAGGCATGATTGGCGCTCTGAAGGCACAGGGCATGCGCTCGTCGGCCATACGACGTGTGTTCCTCTACCGTGCAGCCATACTCTTCGTTCGCGGAGCGGTGTGGGGCAATGCCGTGGGAGGTGCGTTGGTGGCTGTGCAGGTGCTGTGGCAACCCATAAAGCTCGACCCTGAGGGGTATATGCTCTCCGTTTTGCCCGTCAGCGTTGAGGCGTGGTGGTGGATAGTGCTGAATGTGGCGACGTTGGTGGCTACCATCGCTGTGATGGTGTTGCCCTCGGCCATGGTGGCACGCATACGACCTGAGGAGTCGCTGAAGTATAAGTTGTAAAAAGGATTTTTATGAAACCATATAACTCACAAAAGACAAAGAAAGAGGAAGTGCAGCAGATGTTCGACAACATCGCCCCCACTTACGATAAGTTAAACCATCTGTTATCGTTCTCGATAGACAAGATATGGCGTCGTCGTGTGGTGCGCAAGGTGCGCCGCATGAAGCCCGCCAGAATCATGGACCTGGCTACGGGCACGGGCGACTTGGCCATCAAGATGGCGAAGGCAATGCCCAAGGCGAAGATTATGGGTGTCGATTTGTCGGAGAATATGCTTGCCGTAGCTGCCGAGAAGGTGCGCCGCAAGGGCCTCGACGACCACATCGCTCTCTATCAGGGCGATGCCGAGCGTCTTGACGTGGGCAACGAGGTGCTGGATGTTGTTACGGTGGCCTTCGGTGTGCGTAACTTCGGTAATCTGGAGGCCGGCTTGGCGGAGATTATGCGCTCGCTGCGCAGCGGAGGACATATCGTGGTGTTGGAGTTTTCGACACCCCGCAATTTCCTTGTGCGCAAGGCCTACCAGTTCTACTCGAACCACGTGATGAAGCCCGTGGGAGGTTTGGTGTCGAAGGATAGAAAGGCCTACGACTACCTGCCCGACTCGATTGTCGAGTTCCCCGACCGCGAGCGTTTCTTGGAGATTATGAGCCGCACGGGATTTGTGGAGAGCCGTCGTCGCTCGCAGAGCCTCGGCATAGCGCAGATTTACATCGGCAAAAAACCTTAACGATGCGTAGGCTGCTACTCCTGATGCTGCTCATCTCGATGGTGGGATGCGGTACTGCTGAGCCCCCGCGCGTGGAGAGTGTGGAGGTGGAGTCGGTATGGGAGCAGGGCACAACTATCGACGACTACCCCTCTTCTGTCGTAGTAAAGGTGACGCTGGAAAATCCTACGGCGGCGGTGAAGATTCTGCGGGGACGCATGCGAGTGGGTTATCAGGGCCGATGGGTTGCAATGCTGACTTTGGAGCAGAAGGTGAAGATTCCCGCCCGCCGAAATGCTGTGGTGGAGCTGCCGCTAAGGCTCAACGTGCAACGCACCACGCAGACCATGCAGCTGCGAGCCGCCTTGAAGCAGGGTAACACCGAGGGCATAGAGGTGGATTGGCAGGTGGCACTGCGTCGTGGTGTAGCCTACGTCGAGCAGGTACAGGAGGCCACGACGTTGGAGCAGGTGGCAGGGCAGAACATCGGGCAGATACGAGAGATATTAAAGGATATATTTGAAGAGTAAGAGTCAACCGAGGAGGGACAAACGATAGTTTGAGGAGCAAAGATACGCCCTTTACCCCGACGTGGGCATCTACCTTTGTTTGATAACGATAATAAGCAAGGCTGTATCAGCAAAGCGAATGGATATAAGGAAGATTACCACAGAATTGCATAGAACGAGATAAGTATCAACAAAGTAGTTGGATGCAATTCTTCGCAATGACATATTAATTTTTTGAAGAGTAAAACATATAAGATATGAAACAGATTATGAAAGTGGCGGCTGTGGCCGTGGTGATGATATTTGCGGTGCAGAGCCTCGCGGCACAGAACCTCTCGGCGAT
The DNA here is from genome assembly GCA_964385905.1 of uncultured Alistipes sp. Taxonomy (GTDB): domain Bacteria; phylum Bacteroidota; class Bacteroidia; order Bacteroidales; family Rikenellaceae; genus Alistipes. The sequence continues at coordinate 500 of CAYLRH010000075.1, read as the reverse complement.
GAAGAGCCGTCTGAGCATGGGCCAGAGCAAGGTTACGGTCATCGAGCAGAGCGACGTATCATCATCGGTGCGTAGCGTGGAGGCACGCCCCAAACGCACAAAGGTGACGGGTTATACGATTTTGATTTTGTCGGACAACTCGCACACGGCACGCGAGAATGCCAACGAGGCGAAGAAGAAGTTTGAGGAGACCTTCCCCGACACCGAGGTTAAGATGTACTACGAGAGCCCCTCGTTCTACGTTTCGGCGGGCCACTATCTCACCAAGGAGGAGGCTATCATCGAGATGATGCGCTTCCGCTCGGTATTCCCCAAGGCCATCGCCCAGAGCCGCGAGATGGATATTACGGAGTTTATCAACCGCCCCGAAGAGGCAGGAGTAGAAAATTGATAAAATAATATTACAAAAACACGTGCGTCAGCCCAACCGCGGCCGGCAAGTTTACGGAAATAGGGCGAAGCGCAGGCGGAGGGTTAAAAAACGGATAACTTTTCACGAA
>CAYLRH010000074.1:0-6444 GCA_964385905.1 uncultured Alistipes sp. | reverse complement strand
TAAGCCTGCCGCTAGCGTTCATCCTGAGCCAGGATCAAACTCTCCATTGTAAAAATAAATTGTTATAAATCTTAGCTCTAATCTCAAAGGTATTGTTTGAAATTACTCTTAATTAAGAGTGAATAAAACTTTCTTAGCTGCTCAATATCTTCAAAGAACTCGTATTCTTGTTTCGCTGTTTCCAGCGCTTCAGAACTCTCTTTTAACCGTTCCGCTCTGAGGCGGAAATCGGTTGCAAAGGTAAGGCAAGTTTTTCAAACTTCCAAATATTTTTGAAGTTTTTTTTGAAAAACTTTTCTTAAGAACTTTTTGCCGTTTGCCGAGGTTGTTACCTCAACTAAGCGGGTGCAAAGGTAAGCGATATTTTTCAAACTTCCAAATATTTTTAAGAAATTTTAAGAAAAACTTTTCTTAAGAACTTTTGCTTACCAGATAAGGACTTTTCCTTATCAAAGCGGGTGCAAAGTAATAGCATTTTTCTCAATTGTGCAAATATTTTGCGTTATTTTTTGACTACTTTTTGCACCTTTTACGCTATTGCGCTGAAAATAAGCCGCTTCAAGATTATCAGAATGGATGTGCTCGTTGTATCTCTATATATATTATATATAAGGTATAGATTTAGCCGCCTAAAAAAGAGATTAACCAAACGCAAATGGCCGAGTTATATTTTTTTTGTTATATTTGTAAAATGTTTTGTGGCATTGTAGTCTAAAAGAGCATTTGACCGGGTCCAACAGTTTTGTGGCGGTGTCAAATTTCGACTATCATGCAGTGATTTTTTATAAATTAAGACTTATACGATGAAGAACATACATCCCCAGTGGAGCTACTCGGCAGTACTCTATGAGATGAATATACGTCAATTGACACCCGAAGGAACTCTGCAAGCGGCAGAAGAGAAGTTAGAATTTCTGCACGAAATGGGTATTGATGCTATTTGGCTTATGCCGATATACCCCATTGGCGAGGAGGGACGCAAAGGCTCACTCGGTTCATACTACTCTATTAAGGACTATTGTGCTGTAAACCCTGAATTCGGAACAATGGAGGATTTGGACTCATTCATAGAGAAGGCCCATTCGTTCGGAATGAAGGTTTTGCTCGATTGGGTGGCAAACCATACCGCTCGCGATGCAAAGTGGCTAAAGACAAAGTCGGCTGATTGGTACGAGCGTGAGGCTGATGGCACAGCAAAAGTGCCTTGGGATTGGACAGATACGGCAAAACTGAACTACGCAAACCGCGATGTATGGCGTGGAGAGATTGAGGCCATGCGTTTCTGGATTGAGAAACATAACATAGATGGATTCCGTTGCGATATGGCCATGCTTGTGCCGATTGAATTTTGGCAGCAGGCGTGTAGCGTTCTACGGGCCGTTAAGCCTGATGTATTTATGTTGGCCGAGGCAGAGGAGCTGAATCTATTTGATAAGGCTTTCGATATGTGCTATGCGTGGGAGATACACCACATGATGTGCGACACTGCCAAGGGCGAGCGACGTGTCTGGGATCTTCGTAATACTATGTACGCCGACCGCGAGCGTTACCCTGAGTCGGCCATGAAGATGATGTTTACATCAAACCACGATGAAAATTCATGGAGCGGCAGCGAGTTTGACCGTTTCGGCGCTGCCCGCGAGGTAATGACAGCACTCACATTTATATGGGAGGCAGCCATGCCGCTGATATATACAGGTCAGGAGGTTGGCTACAACCACTCATTTGAGTTCTTCGAGCGTGACCATATACCCGCAGAGGCGTATAAGGCAAACTCCGACACAGAGCTATACCGCAAACTAATCGCCTTGAAGCACTCTCAGTCAGCACTGCAAGCAGGTGAACAGGGCGGACGCACGATAGAGATTGAGAATAATGCAAAAGATTGCCTCATGACATTCGTGCGCGAAAAGGGTGATAGCCGAGTTGTTGCGATTATGAACCTATCGCCTTACACCATACACGCCAACTACAACAATGGTATATACGCTGGAGAATACACCAACGCCATTACAGGAGAGAAGGTGTTGCTTCCCTTGTACTTGGAGCAGGATATTGAGCCGTGGGGATATACCTTATTATATAAATAGCGATGAAACGAATATTAGCCATACTACTGTTTTTGGTTGTCTGTCAAGTTGTCGGGGCGCGACCATACAGCACAAAGGAGATACCCAATGTGCAGATAGCAAACCGTTACAACTTCACATCAAACCCCGATGGGATTCTTTCGCAGACCGCTGTGGCAAGGATAGACTCCATCTGCTACGACTTGCGCCATCGCGGAATTGCCCAGACTGCGGTTGTCGCTGTGGAGGAGATAGATACTGACGACGTGTTTGAGTTTGCATACGAACTCTTTTCGTCGTGGGGTGTGGGCAGTAAGAGTAATAGTGGTATAGGCGTTCTACTTGTCGAGTCGGCTCGCGAGATACGATTTGTCACAGGATATGGCGTGGAGGGAGTGCTTCCCGATGCTATTTGCAAACGCATACAGACAGAGTATATGCTCCCCTACTTCCGCAATGGCGATTATAGCACAGGAATGGTGGCAGGTCTGGAGGCCATTCGTGCCGTACTAAACGGTAGTGAGTTAGACGCAGGAGGTAACGACGATTATGTAGATGAGGATGAAGGGGCTTTAATCGGCATTACACTATTTTTCGTTTTGGTAATCATTGGCTCGATAATTATCGTGCTTATCGCCGACCGCAAGTCACGCACCTGCCCATCGTGCAAACAAGTAGCATTGCAGAAAGACTCTACACGACTCATCAGTCGCAATTTTGGCATCACCACATATGAGGACACATACGTATGTACGAAATGCGGAACGATCGTTAAACGCAATCGCCAAGACCACAACTCATCGCATAACAATCGCCGTGGCGGAGGCCCCATCATCATGGGTGGTGGAGGTTTTGGCCGAGGCGGCGGCTCATTCGGTGGAGGATGGGGCGGTGGCTCATTCGGTGGCGGTGGCGCAGGCTCACGTTGGTAAGAATATAAACTCAAAATATTTATAACTATGAAGAAGATTATTTTTATGGCAATCGTTGCCATGTTTTCACTAACATCATGCTCTACATACAACAACATGGTCACCATGGAGGAGGCTGTAAAGAGCGCATGGTCGAACGTTGAGACCCAGTACCAGCGTCGTGCCGACCTTATCCCCAACCTCGTTTCAACGGTTAAGGGATATGCCTCACACGAGGAGTCAACCCTGAAGGGTGTTATCGAGGCTCGCTCAAAGGCTACATCGGTAAATATCTCGATGGACGAGTTGACCCCCGAAAAGTTGGCCGAGTATCAGAAGGCTCAGTCGGCTGTGACATCGGCCCTCGGTCGCCTGATTGCTGTATCGGAGAACTATCCCGACCTGAAGGCAAACCAGAACTTCCTTGAGTTACAGGCTCAGCTGGAGGGTACCGAGAATCGTATCACCGTTGCCCGCAAGGAGTTCAACGACACGACTAATGCCTACAATGTGCAGGTGAGAAAGTTCCCCGCCAACATCATCGCAATGATATTTGGCTTCGACCAGAAACCCTATTTCGAGGCTGATGCAAGCGCATCGCAAGCTCCGAAGGTTGAGTTTTAACCTAATGCACCCCGAGAAAGGGTGCATTTTTCTTTTATATCTGAAAAATAATCTCTAATTTTGGTAAACCTTAAAACCTAAAACCATGGAAGAGAAGAGACTTTTTCAACAGAAAACATCACGCCGCACATTCCTGAAGCAATCGGCTACGGCATTGGCTATGGCGACAATACTCCCTTCAGCATTCTCTTGCTCAAAGAAGAAAGAACACGACTGTACAAAGTGCACAGCATCGGTATGCTCAAAGTTCAACGGAGTACAGATTGGTGCAATCACATACAGCTGGCGCTCAATGCCCGCAAAAGACATTGACACCATCATCGCATATTGTAAGGAGGCAAACCTCAGTTCGCTGGAGTTGATGGGTGGCGACCTTGAGATGGTTTTAGGCGTGCCCGAGAACCCCACAGCCGTATCATGGCCGAGTTGCGTGCCAAGATGGCTCCTCCTAAACCTGGCGAGCGCCCCAAGCGCCCCGAATTCAACGACGAGCAGAAGGCTGAGATTGAGAAATACAACAACGACTTGAAGGCTTGGCGTGTAGGAATGGACATGAGCAAGGTGGAGGCCGTTCGTAAAAAGTTTAACGACGCAGGCATAAACATTCACATTGTGAAGTTCTCACCCGCAGGATGGTCAGACGAGGAGATTGATTACGCCTTCAAGGCGGCAAAAGCTATGGGAGCAAAGGCTATCACACAGGAGATTGACCTCAAGGCTGCACAGCGTCTGGCTCCATTTGCCGAGAAACATGAGATGTATATCGCGTTCCACAACCATATGCAGTACGCCGAGGAGGGATTCAGTTGCGACCCCATCCTTGCAGTATCACCCGCCGTTATGCTGAATTTCGATACAGGTCACTACTTCGGCTCTACGGGTAACCACCCATGTGACTTCATCAAGAAGTATCACGACCGCATTTACAGCATTCACCTCAAGGATAAGACAGGCCCTGCAACCACACCCGCCAATGCTAATCAGGTGTGGGGACAGGGAGAGACTCCTTTGAAGGATATTCTCACACTGCTCAAACAGGAGAAGTGGCCCATCTATTGCGACATTGAGCTTGAGTACGAAATCAAGCCATGGTCGAATGCTATCAAGGAGCTAGGCGTATGCGTACGTCATGCTCGCGAGATTTTGTTATAATTAACCTATAAAATGCCCCTGCCCATAAAGTAGGGGCTTTTACTCGTATGAAAAAAGTCCGTTTCGGTGTCGTTGGCACCAACTTTATTACCGACTGGGTTATTGCCGGGGCAAGAGAAGATGAGCGTTTTGAACTTGCAGCCGTATGTTCCCGCACGCGCGAGCGTGGCGAGGAGTTTGCCGCAAAGCACTCAATTCCTCACGTCTTCACATCGCTTGAGGAGATGGCGGCAAGCGACAAGGTGGATGCCGTATATATTGCATCACCCAACTATATGCACGCCTCGCAGAGCATACTGTGCATGAGCCACGGCAAGCACGTTATGTGCGAAAAGCCTATAGCATCCAATGCCCGCGAAGCCAAAGAGATGATTGCAGCATCAAATAAATATGGCGTGGCGCTGATGGAGGCGATGAAGAGTACACTCTCGCCCAACTTCCGCGCCGTAAAGGATAATCTGCATCGTATAGGCGTTCCCCGCCGCTACTTTGCATCATTTTGTCAATACTCGTCACGCTACGACAAATACAAGGAGGGTATTGTTCTGAACGCATTTCGCCCAGAGCTATCGAATGGCGCGATGATGGATATTGGCGTATATACCATCTATCCTCTCGTTGCTCTGTTTGGCCGTCCAAAGTCAATATCGGCTCAAGGCGTTGTTTTATCAAGCGGTGCTGACGGACAGGGAGCTGTAAATATGTTGTACGACGGTATGAATGCGACTGTTCTCTACTCGAAGATTGCCAACTCACAACTTCCTGCCGAGATTGAGGGTGAGGATGGAAACATTCTCATCGACCGCATACAGACTCCCGTGGATGTACGTTTCTACCCACGCCAGGCACCCGCCTCTGGACGAGAGAAACGCACCGAGGGAGAGATACTCTGCAATCCCGACAATCACAACGAGTACTATTACGAGATAGCCGAGTTTATTGATATGATTCTTGAGGGGCGCACCGAGTCCGACATCAACAGCCACAACACCTCGCTCGCCACGATGGAGATTATTGATGAGGTACGTCGTCAGTTGGGAGTTCGCTACCCCGCCGATGAGCAGTAGCAGCATCCCGCTCCCCATTTCCACTATCAGCCACGCTCTCCCGATGGAGGAGCGTGGCTATTATATTATCCAACGAGCAACAACCTGCTCCCGTAATAAAAATCAGCCCGAACACCACAAGGTATATCAGCGATAGCTCCTTTGCGGCAAATGGTTGTCCATGATGCACCACCAAGAGAGCCACGCCCATAGAGAATATTATCGGCATCAACGCCAACCGATAGAAAGCCCCAAAGATTACCCCCACTGAGCAGAACACCTCTGCAAAGATAGTGAGATACAGAGAGACACGACTACCCAACCCGATAGGATTGGGATAGGACACAACAAGTGCCTCAAAATTAGATATCTTATTTATTCCGTGCCACATAAGCAGAGCGCCGAAAAATAGCCTCAACACCAACAACATTACAGACATCGGCATCGAATAGTTTTTATAGGGAAACAAAAATCGTAACATAACGCAAACTTTTCTCTGGCATACTACAATTTCTATACCCCAAAGTGGCAAGTGGTTACAATACGTACAAAAAAAGCGACCACCCACGTGGGGCGGTCGCCATACTTGACAGCCGACAAGCGGCTATCGGCTATTTTACTGCGTTAACAATTGCCTCGAAT
>CAYLRH010000073.1:0-6468 GCA_964385905.1 uncultured Alistipes sp. | reverse complement strand
CTGCCGGGTGTTCCCGTTGGCACGGTTAAGAAGTTGCGCGTATTTGCATACGAGTACACCTACGTTACATCAGAGTCTGACCACATCGCGCAGGGTATCCAGAGTGGTTGGGATATAAAGCGTAATTTGGGTGAGGTGGATGTTGAGCCCGATGGCTCGGCAATCTTCAAGATTCCCGCAAATACCCCCGTATCGTTCCAGCCTCTGGACGAGGAGGGACGTGCTATTCAGTGGATGCGTAGCTGGGTGACAGGTATGCCAGGTGAGGTTTTATCGTGCGTAGGTTGCCACGAGGACCAGAACTCACTGCCTATGCCCAAGCGTGTGATGGCCTCGACAAAGGCTCCTGCCGCATTGCAGACTCCCGAAGGTGGCGTTCGCTCGTTCACGTTCGATTTGGAGATACAGCCTATCCTCGACCGTAACTGCGTATCGTGCCACAATGCCAATGGCGCAAAGCCCGACTTTAGAGGCGGTATTACAGACATCGACGTAAGAGACGCCAAGCAAGGCAGTTACAGCACGCCTGCACGTCGTGCCGAGTCTGGTCGTCTGGATTTGACACAGAGTTATCTTAACCTCCACCCCTACGTAAACCGTCAGGGTCCTGAGGCAGATATATATGTGATGAAGCCTTACGAGTATCACGCATCTACAAGCGAACTTGTTCGCATCCTCAAGGCTGGCCACCACGGCGTGGAGCTTACAGACAAGGAGTGGCGCACGCTCTATAACTGGATTGACTTCAATGCACCCCACCACGGACGCTTCGTACATAATAAGGTATGGTATTGCGATACAGACCAATATACTCGTCGTATCCAGCTGGCAAACAAGTATGCCAACGGAGCAGGTGTAGAGTGGAAGCGTGAGTTGGAGGAGTACGCCAAGTGGGTAGAGGAGCACAAGCAGCCCGCAAAGGAGGTTAAGGAGCCTGCGAAGCCCAACTATAAGGACCTCAAGAGCAAGAAGTTCCCCTTCACTGCTGAGCAGGCACGTGAGATGGCCGAGAAGTATGGTGAAACACGCCGCACGGTAGAGATTGCACCCGGAGTAAATATGACATTTGTACGTATCCCCGCAGGTACATTTATTATGGGTAACAACCATCGTGGTTTGGACAATGCTCCAGAGGCTATCGTGAAGATTTCTCGCCCCTTCTGGATGTCAGAGACTGAGGTTACAAACCGCCAGTACAACGTCTACGACCCCAAGCACGACAGCCGCTTCACGGCTCAATTCTGGAAGGACCACGTAGGTCCGGGATACGCCGCCAACCGTCCCGAGCAGCCCGTAACACGTATCAGCTGGAATCAGGCCGTAGAGTTCTGTAAGGCTATCAGCGAGAAGTGTGGCGTAGCTCTCACCCTGCCTACCGAGGCTCAGTGGGAGTGGGCGTGCCGCGCAGGTAGCGACACCGACTTCTGGTATGGAGATTTGAATTCGGACTTCGCCAAGAACGAGAACCTCGCCGACCAGTCACTGCGCAAGATGGCTGTGTCGGGCGTTGACCCCCAGCCCGTATCGGAGAGCAACTGGGTATATAAGTATTACACCTATATGCCTCGCGAGGATAGTATAAACGATGGCACTATGACAATTGCCGATGTTGCCAACTACACGCCCAATGCGTGGGGATTGTACGACATGCACGGTAACGTTGCTGAGTTTACCCGCACATCGTATGCGCCCTACCCCTACAAGGGTGAGCCTGCAAATGGCGATAAAAAGGTTATTCGTGGAGGTACATGGGATAGCCATCCGAAGAACTGTACAGCTTATTTCCGCAAGTCATATCTGGCTTGGCAGCCTGCAAACAACGTAGGTTTCCGAGTTGTGATTGAGGAGTAAGAGATAGTCAAGATAAGATTTAATGCTAATGGCGTATGTGGCAAACAAAGGTTTGCTCATACGCCATTTCTACATCATTACATATTTACTGAATAAAAAATTGCAGAATAAAAAATTTTGTATACCTTTGCGCCCCCTAATTTAAAATCTGCACTTATGAAAGAAGTAAATCCCCAAGAAACTAACCGTGGTTATCAGTTTGAGATATGGAAAAATACACCCAATCCGATGCTTGTTTTCGTCAAGAAAATGGATGTCACCAACCTTGTCCGTATCAGCAAACGAAGAGCTCTAAAGTTCAATATGCTTATGGATTATTGTATAGGCAAGGCAGCACTTGAACAGAAGGAGTTTTATTTACTTCCAATAGGAGATAAATTATTCCAGTTCGACAATATTGCCATCAATACTATGGTAAAGAATCACACCGGGGAGGTCAGCTCTTGTGATATATTGTTTAATGGAGATTTTCAGCGTTATAGCCACGACTATATAAAGTACACGACAGAGGTTGCCAACAGCGGCATAAATCGTGATTTATCCAATGAATGTATGGTTATTGGAACTTCGGCAGTCATAGATACGGAGTTGGAGTTTGCTGGTGGAATGTACAGTGGTATATACAATAATCCCTACATAATATGGGGCCGATATTCTCGACATTTTTTCAGATACCACCTGAACATATCCTTCCAGTTCCACCACACCCAGATGGATGGGGCGCACGCAACACGTTTCCTGAATTGTATTCAGAGGGAGATAGATATGCTTCGAGTGTGATTTACAATTAATCGATATTATTGGTTGTTGTCAACGATGAGTCTGTCGCAATCTGAGGCACCTCGACAAACATATCACGATCCGTTGGCCACTCCTTGACGCGTGTCATGGCATCACGTACCATGCGGCCTATCGAATTTGTAAAAGAGGCACCGCGGTAGCTACTTGTATTTGTCAAGAAGACGTACGAGATACCACTATCGCGATAGTCGATATATGCGCATGTGCCCGACATCGTGCCGGTACGTATCAACGACTTGTTGCTGGCATTATATCGTGCCCACCCCAACGCATAATCGCCCTTGCGTGTTATGTTTCGCATCTCGGCAACACTCTCTGCCGACAATACGTCAGGCACACCCGGCTTACCATCAATCGAAGCTACCAGTCGCAACATCTCAACCGACGAGGCAACCCACGCACCAGCACCCTGCAATCCGCGAATATCATTACCGCCATACTCACGAAGACGCATCACACCAGAGCCATCAAAAGACTCGATTCGCTCCTCATCGTGACCATAATACTTAACCTCACCGGGATAACGCTCTTCGTAGTAATTATGTGCTATATGCATATCGTAGCACCCTGCGGGCCACAATACATGCGTCTGGAGATACTTCTCATAGTTCATGCCCGACACCTGCTCAATAACACGCGAAAGCACAAGATAACCGACATTGGAATATTGTGCCGTTCCGCCCGGAGCGCAACGCAGACGCAGTCCCAACTGGAACGCAATCAACTCATCAGCTGTGGGTGTTGTGGTCATCTCCTGCCAGCGCATAACATCTGCCGTGCGGAACATCGGGTCACCCATACGGCGGCTGAATCCCGAAGTGTGATTAAGGAGATGACGCACAGTGATATTTGTAGCACGCTTATCCTTAATATCTTGAAACTGGCTCAATATACCCTCTGGACCAAAGACCTTGCTATCGAGCGTAAGCAAGCCTTCGTCACATAGCTTCATAATACCAACTGCGGTGATGAGTTTTGATGCAGATGCAATACGGTATATATCGCCCACCTCAGCCTCGCGCTCATGCTCCTTATCAGCCCAGCCGAAGCCCTTGCAATAAATCAGATGTTCGTCCTTCATTACGGCGAGAGAAGCTCCACGAATATTATTTCGGGCCATCCAGCGAGAGATATATTTCTCCATGCTCTTCATCGCGGGCAAATCCGAGAGTGAGTTCATCAACGAATCATTAAGACGATAACCTACATCCTCCTCGTCAATCATCACAATCTCCTCATCGGTGGTACAGCATCGATGCGTAAATATTACGCCACCGATTAGCAACACCGTCATTACCATTAATATAGCTCGCCTCATGAAATATTTATTCTAAACTAAAAAGGGGAAAATAATCTAAATTATTCCGAATACAACAACGCAAAATTACAGATTAAATTGCATTTATACAACTGTGGCCATCGCTTTAGAATGTAAATATGTCTCTATTTCGGCTATTTTTGCTATTTTTGCAGGCAGAAAATCGAGAGCAATGAAAAAAATCATATTTACATTCATACTTTTTATCTCCACAACACTCTGTGCCACCGCACAAAGTGACTCACTGTCAGTTGTGAAGCTAAAAGAGGAGATTAAGCGAGAGGTTATCGCCGAGATGAAGGCAGAGCAGAGTGCCAAGAAAAAGACTCGCAAGACAAACAGCCTTGGCACAAAACTTAATCTATACGGTTTTATTCGTAACTATGTGCATTACGACACTCGCCAATGCGTCGCCCTGACGGGTGAGTTGTTCAACATCATGCCCATGGACGTAGAGTTAAACGAGGAGGGTGAAGACCTTAACGACGTACCTAAGATGGTATTCGTGTCGTTCACATCACGCTTGGGTGTAGATGTTACGGGCCCGACAATCCTTAATGCGGAGAGTTCAGCCAAGCTGGAGGGTGATTTTTGCGGTTTCTCCCCCACCAACATCCTCTTTCGCATACGCCATGCCTATATTCAGCTGGCGTGGAAACGACTGAAGTTGTTGATGGGACAGACATGGCACCCCTCGTTCAAGGTTGCTCCGTCAATATCGGGATATAGCGCAGGAGCGCCCTTTGCAACCTCATCACGCTCGCCGCAGATTAGCCTGACATACGACGCTGGCAAGAATTGGGAATTCTTCTTCTCGGCACTGCATCAGGTACCCGACGCATCGTATGGCCCAGATGGCAAATCATACAACTATGCCCGCTGGAACGTGTGGCCCGAATTATACGCATCAATATCGCACCAGAGCGAGAATCTACTCTTTGGTGCTGGTGTAGATATTTTAAGCCTCATGCCTCGCAAGACAAGCACAGCGTTGAGAACAACCGTCAACGCAGATGGCACGGAGAGTACGAAGGAGATAAGCGTTCGTGTCAACGACCGCGTGTTAGGCATTTCGCCTGAGATATTTGCCGACTATAAGAGTGGCAAGTTCAACCTCAAGGGTAAGGTTATTTACGCCGAGAATGCCACCCACTTAACCATGATGGGCGGCTTTGGAGCTACGTCATACGACCCGCAAACGGGCAGCTACGAATATGCCCCTATACGCACCGTGACATCGTGGGTAAATGCCACATACGGAAAGAGATATGTTGCGGGCCTTTTGTTGGGTTACACCGATATTCTTGGTGCGAAGCAGAACTTCATCTCAACAGATGATTTCTGGGCATTTGGAGCAAAGAATGTCGATTATGTATATCGCGTTGCACCCTCTATCACCTACTTTGCAAAGAATCTGGAGGTGGCTCTTGAGGGCGATTACACGGTGGCAGGATATGGTGATTTGGCCTTAGATGCAAACACCAAGGCGCTACGTGACGTGAGCAATCTAAGAGTGAGTCTGATGGTGAGATACCGATTCTAAAAAAGAGGCTGCCTGAGAAAACCGAGGCAGCCTTTTTTCTACTTTGTGAAATGATATTTCACTCGCTTTAGTTTTGCATCATCCGAGGTGTCGCCATAATGGAGAAGATACTCCCCCGCCATGGGATTCATCCTTCCTGACTCCGGATTCCACCACAAGAAGGTCTCCTCATCAACAGGGATTCTCACCTCGGCCGACTTACCAGCCTCTATCGACACTCGCTTAAAACCTCTGAGAGTCTTAATCGGGCCTTGCGTATCATCGGGACGGCTCACATACAGCTGCACAACATTCTCCCCATCGCGCTTACCCGTATTCTTAACCTTTACGACAAGCTCCATCTTACCATCCGCACTCTTTACAACCTTGCCCTTACCAAATTTAAATGTTGTATAGCTCAGGCCATGGCCAAACGGGAATAGGGATTTATCCTCGAAATAGCGATATGTACGCCCCTTCATGTCGTAGCTCTCATAATCTGCGAGCTGGCTGTCGTCAGCATAGAATGTAAGAGGTAGCTTACCCGACGGATTAACATCGCCATAGATAACATCCGCCACAGCAGCACCACCCTCCTGACCAAGATACCACGCCTGAACAATAGCCTCGCAATTCTCAGACTCATCAGCAAAGGCCATAGCACTGCCAGAGAAGTTAATCAACACAACTCGCTTGCCGGCATCCTTCAAGGCCTTTATAAGTTTTTTCTGCACCTCAGGCAGTTCTATCGTTGTTCTGTCGCCGCCCTTAAATCCCGGAGCATTGACGTGCAACTCCTCACCCTCAAGGCATGATGCAATACCTCCAGCGAAGATGACGGTCTCATAGTTCTTGGCAGCCTGAACAAAATGGTCGTAATCAAAATCAGTATTATTGGGGTCATAGGTAGCCCTCATCGACACATCGCCCTTTGCCGCAGCCGTAGTCAAACATGAAACGTAAGGTACTCAAGGCA
>CAYLRH010000072.1:0-6593 GCA_964385905.1 uncultured Alistipes sp. | reverse complement strand
ATACCAGCCGTATCTACCAAGTAGAAATCCATGCCGTACTTATTGTAGCGAGTGTGGATTGAGTCGCGTGTAGTACCAGCGATGTTGGTCACGATGTTACGCTCCTCACCAAGCAAAGCGTTGGTGAGCGATGACTTACCTACGTTGGGGCGACCTACGATTGTGATGCGGGGCAGGTCGTCAAACTCCTCGGCCTTGGTATCCTCGGGAAGCTGCTTCAAAATCTCGTCCATCAAATCGCCTGTGCCGCTACCTGACATTGAACTGATGCAGTAGGGGTCACCTAAACCGAGCGAGTAGAACTCGTGTGACTGATATATGAGGTCGTAGTTATCTACCTTATTGCAGACTACGATAACCCTCTTTTTTGAGCGACGCAATACGTCGGCCATCATCATGTCGAGGTCGGTGATACCAGTCTTCACCTCAACCATAAAGAGGATAAGGTCGGCCTCGTCGATTGCCAACATCACCTGATGGCGAATGTCGTCCTCGAATATGTCATCTGTATTTACGGCATAACCTCCTGTGTCGATAATCGAGAACTCCTTGCCGTTCCAGTCAGTCTTTCCGTAGTGGCGGTCGCGGGTTGTGCCGGCGGTCTCGTCCACAATGGCTTGACGGTGGCCTACAAGGCGGTTGAAGAGTGTCGATTTGCCCACATTGGGGCGACCTACGATTGCTACTAAACTCATGTTTCTTATCTTGCTAATTATTGTTATCTATAATATCTTATGTCGTTTCGCTTTGGGAGGCATACCTTGCGGCTTTCGCCACATTTACAATTTCTATCCACTCCTACATCCCCGCCTTGGGCAGGGACTTTGGTCGCTTTGCTCCTGCGTCGTGCTAATAAGGCGCACGCAAAGTCCTAATTATTGTAGAACTTTATGTCGTTCCGTTTTGGGAGGCATACCTTGCGGCTTTCGCCGCATTTACAATTTCTATCCACTCCTACATCCCCGCCTTGGGCAGGGACTTTGGCCGCTTTGCTCCTGCGTCGTGCTAATAAGGCGCACGCAAAGTCCTGATTATTGTAGAACTTTATGTCGTTTCGCTTTGGGTGGCATACCTTATTTGAGTAGCACACCTCGCGACCGTGAGTCATATTAACATTCCTCCTCGCAGGGGAGTTTGCAAAGCGTATAAGCGGTGGGCAAAGATACGAAAAACCCTCGTAACAAAAAAGTTTTCGCAAATAAATAGACTTATATATATGGCATTTGCTGAAAAATACCTATCTTTGAAAGATAATAGATGTATTGACTTTGGTATAAAAATCATTTCATGAGGTTGTTGCGCGCGATTTTTCTCTTTGTGGCTATGCTGTGTGTAGTGGACTGCTGGGCGCAGAGTGCATATTATTTCGAGCAACCTCAACGCCCAAGTAAGCGTGCAGAGATGGGTATCTCGGTGGGTGTTGCATATATGGGAGCATCTGCCTCTGGAGTCGATTTACAACCCAAACTCGGTATGCGTGGAGCGCTGATGATGTCGCTCTGCTGGTATGAGCAGATAGCTTTGCAGATGGAGCTGGCATACGTCTATAATAAGATTGAGACGAGCGTCGGTAAAACAACCTACGACGTGAAGTCAAACGTTATGGAGATTCCCATCATGTTCTCTTATCGTGGTTTGTGGCCTATGCGATTCAATGTAGGTCCAGTGTTGTCGCTGGCAGGTACGGGACGATACAGCACAGGGCAGGAGAAGATTGAGTTTGGCCGCTTGCGTACAACGGTGGGATATACCGCAGGGGTGGGTGTAAACCTCTCGGATAGTGTTGTGCTGGATGCACGTTTTACGGGAAATTTTGGTCGTACGGATAACTATTTTGAGGGCCTTGAGTTTGGATTGTCGGGTTATTGGGTAGGACTGAATATTGGATATGTATTTTAGAGTTTATGGAGGCTATAAATAAGGAAATATTGATTGAGGGTGTCGACCCGCGTGAGTTGTATGGTGCGCAGGATGCCTATCTGGAACTTATGCGCGAACTTTCGCCTAAGGTGAAGATTGTGGCGCGTGGCTCGTCGCTCAAGGCACTCGGAGCTAAACGCGATGTGGAGGCTTTCGAGCGCAAGATGAACGCACTTGTGGAGTATTACCAGAAGTATGGCCACATCTCGCGTGA
This sequence comes from uncultured Alistipes sp., assembly GCA_964385905.1. Classification (GTDB taxonomy): domain Bacteria; phylum Bacteroidota; class Bacteroidia; order Bacteroidales; family Rikenellaceae; genus Alistipes. Next base: position 4,459 of record CAYLRH010000072.1, on the reverse strand, counting down.
GGTTGTGACGCAGGCCTTCTCTACGGGATTGAGTGACTGCGCAGAGCCCGTTAGCGATAAGGATACCATCGTATTCGGTAATAATGGAAATATCATTCGTGCCCGCACCGTAAATCAGCGTAAGCTCGTAGAGTTGTACGAGAAGAACGACCTCCTTTTTGCCGTAGGTCCTGCTGGTTCGGGTAAGACATATACTGCTATTGCGTTGGCGGTCAAGGCTCTCAAGGAGCGTGAGGTGCGTCGTGTTATCCTGACACGTCCTGCAGTTGAGGCGGGTGAGAAGTTGGGCTTCCTGCCTGGCGATATGAAGGAGAAACTCGACCCCTATTTGCAGCCTCTGTATGATGCTCTGAACGATATGATTCCTGCGGCCAAACTGCAGAAATATCTGGAGGATGGTACGGTGCAGATTGCACCACTCGCCTATATGCGTGGTCGTACGTTGGATAATGCCTTTGTGATTTTGGATGAGGCGCAGAACACCACGCGCTCGCAGATAAAGATGTTCCTCACGCGTATGGGACGCAATGCAAAGTTTATCGTTACGGGCGATGTTACGCAGATTGACCTCCCGCGCAAGAGCGATAGTGGTCTTACGCGTGCGATGGATACTTTGCGAGGCATCGAGGGTATCGGTATGGTGGAGTTTGATAAGCGCGATATTGTCCGCCACCCGCTGGTGAAGTATATCGTAGATGCATTTGACAAGCAGGCCGCAAAGGAGGATGCCGCATTGCGTGAGGCTCCCGTTGTGCGTATGCCCAAGGATAGAAAAGAGTAATAACTAACATAAAACTTAAAACTGATTATGGAAAAGAATTTAGCGACTTTTTATAGTCATTATATGAAGCCCGCACTTGTGTGGAAACACTTTGCTGAGATTTGTAATATTCCCCATCCTTCGCATAGCGAGGATAAGATTCGTCAGTACTTGGTTGATTTTGCCGTTGCGCATAACATCGAGCATAAGGTTGACGATGCGGGTAACGTATATATGTGCAAGGCTGCAACGCCCGGCATGGAGGATCGCAAGGGTATAGTTATGCAGGCTCACATGGATATGGTGCCGCAGAAGAACAACGATAAGGAGTTTGACTTCATCAACGACCCCATTGAGGCGTATATCGACGGCGAGTGGGTAACGGCTAACGGTACTACACTGGGTGCTGATAATGGTATTGGTGTAGCGGCAATCTTGGCCGTTATGGAGGATGACTCTATTGAGCACGGTCCTATCGAGGGCCTTATCACAGCAACCGAGGAGACAGGTATGGATGGTGCTTTTGGTTTGAAGGGTGGTCTTTTGAAGGGTGATATCCTCTTGAACCTCGACTCAGAGACTGAGGGCGAGTTGTACGTAGGCTGTGCAGGTGGTACAGATGCAAACATCACTCTACCTTATGAGGCTGTGACAGCTCCCGCCGACTATAAGGCGTTGGAACTCTCGGTTAAGGGTTGCAAGGGCGGTCACTCTGGTATTCAGATTGTATGCCAGCGTGCAAATGCTAATAAGTTGTTGTTCCGTCTGTTGCGTATGCTCTCGGCTGAGTGTGATGTGAAGATTGCATCGGTAGATGGTGGCGGTTTGCGTAATGCTATTCCTCGTGAGTCGGTAGCTGTGGTGCTTGTACCAGCCGAGGCTGAGGCAACAGTTAAGGGTATTGTGGCTTCGTTTGAGCAGATTGCTATCGCCGAGTATTCAGGCATTGAGGATGCTATCTCAATCAAGGCTGTTGAGGCTGAGGCTCCTGCAACAATTATCCCCGATGCAGTAGCGAAGTCGCTTATGGCTGCTATGGTGGCTTGTCCCGATGGCGTAGAGAAGATGTCGATGGCTATGGAGGGCTTGGTGCAGACCTCAAATAACCTGGCTCGTGTGGTATCGGACGGTGAGTGCGTGAAGGTTCAGACTTTGATGCGTTCTTCAGTTCGTTCTGAGAAGGAGGCGTTAGGTGACGTTATCAAGGCTACATTTGAGTTGGCAGGTGCCGAGGTTGTTCTCTCTGGCTCGTACGATGGTTGGGCTCCCAATATGGAGTCACCCATTTTGAAGGCTATGCTTGCTTCATACGAGGCTCTCTACGGCAAGAAACCCGCTGTGACAGCCATCCATGCGGGTCTGGAGTGCGGTATCATCGGCTCGAACTATCCCGGTTTGGATATGATTTCATTCGGTCCGACAATCTGCTATCCTCACTCACCTGATGAGAAGGTGGAGATTGCATCAGTTGAGAAGTTCTACGACTTCCTCTTGCATACATTGAAGAACGCACCTAAAAAGTAACGTTGTGCAGCAAACCGATATAGAGAATATATGGTACGTCATAGTCAATCCCGTGGCCGGATTTGGCCGCGGGCTTGAGGACTTGCCGCTTATTACCAAGCTGTTGCGTGAGAATGGTATCTCTCATGAGTTGGTCTTCTCGCAACATAAATATCATGTTACGGAGCTTACCGTGCAGGCCGTAAACGATGGCTATCGCCATATTATGGTAATAGGTGGTGATGGTACATTGCACGAGGTGGTGAATGGCCTGTTTATCCAGCAGACTACACCCGTTGATGAGGTTACCGTTGCCGTTATCCCCGTTGGTACGGGTAACGACTGGATTCGTATGTACGGTATTCCCACGCACTACTCGGAGGCCATACGTGCCGTAAAGGAGGGTTATACTCTGTTGCAGGATATTGGTGAGGTGCATTACGAGGAGTCGCAGTATGCGCAGGTGCGATATATGGCTAATGTTGCTGGTGCTGGTTTCGACCCATCGGTGACAAAAATATATGAACACTACAAGGCGCAGGGCCGTCGTGGAAAACATCTCTATGCGCAGGGCTCGGTAAAGAGTTTCTTTAGGTATAAGTCAACGGGCGTGAAGGTGTGGATTGATGACGAGTTGGTGCATAAGGACCTTCTGTTCAGTGCCGCTATCGGTATCGGTAAATATAACGGAGGTGGTACGCAGCAGCTGCCGTTGGCTGTGGCTGACGATGGATTGTTCGATATCACCCTATATCGCCCTATGCACTGGTGGCAGATTCTGTTCCGTCTGCGTAGATTGTTTAATGGCGACATATATAGTATAGGCCATGTCAAGCACTATCGAGGTCGACATATCCGTATTGAATCTACTCCCGATATTATGGTCGAGGTTGATGGCGAGTTGCTGGGCGGTACACCGCTTGAGTTTAATATACACCCGCGATGCGTTAGGGTAGTGGTGAATAAGGATTATCTAGATAATGAGTAATACTATTTGTATAATTTAGAGGGGAGACCAATAAAGTTTTGGCCTCCCCTTTCTGTTGTTAGGAAAAAGGTAATATTACGTCAGGTTCAGTTACTCTCCGATGATAACCTCGTCAACCTCTATCACCCAATCGAATAGCTCGTTGGCACACTCGCGCTGAAACTGCGATATTTGCGATGAGGCTGTGGTGTCGGCGATTATGGCATTGAAGAACTGCTCGGTCGATGAGAAGTTATTGTTAACCTTCTGTGCCAGACATTTGTAGAACTCGCGCTGCTGCTCGTGCGTTAGCTTGTCAGGCAGTATGCCCTGACTTACGAGGTAGCGATATGGGAATATGTGTCGCATGTTGTGGGCATCTTCGTCCAGCTCCTCGACTATAGTCGTGATGACAAACATGTCGATGGTGTCGTCGACGTTAGGAATCTGCATAAAGGTCGCATATACGGGATATACCTCCTCAATGTTGCCTGTTACGCTGTCGGTGAAGATGATAAACTCAGGCTCGGTCAAATCCTGCAAATATATCATATCACGATATTGACGCAGATTTTCACGCATGGCCTGCTTCTGTTTATGGTCCCATTTAGCCTTCTGCGAGCAACCTGTTATGGCCATTGCCGCAAGAATGAGTGAAAGTGAGAGTAGAATTTTTTTCATATTGCAATCGTTTTTTTTGAATAATTCTTCCTCTTAGCGAGCAATAGATGTGCCAAAATGTCTATCTTTGTGTGAAAACGTCTTATTATGGATATTCTGGACTTTCGGGAGTATGTACTCTCATTTTATGATGTCGAGGAGACCACACCCTTCGATGACTCTACACTTGTATATAAGGTGGCGGGAAAGTGGTTTGTCGTGGTGGATATGGATGACCTGACGCATATTGTGATACATCACTCGCCAGAGGTGGGGGATTTACTGCGTGAAAAATATACGCAGATTATTCCAGCGTGGCACTTTAATAAACGCTACTGGAGCTCGGTGCGTGTAGATGGCGATTTGCCCGATGCTTTGATTCGAGATTTAATCAGAGAGTCCTATATCTTTACCATCCACCACAACGTAACGCCTAAAGCTCGTCGTGAGGAACTTCTGCGAAAGATAGGACAATAAAAAATAAGGCGACTGATTCCAGTTGCCTTATCTAAACGTGGAGAATATCGGATTCGAACCGATGACCTCTTGCATGCCATGCAAGCGCTCTA
>CAYLRH010000071.1:0-6621 GCA_964385905.1 uncultured Alistipes sp. | reverse complement strand
TAAAGCTTTTCGGTGGTCAGTTCGCTAAGGCCGGCAACATCATCGTTCGTCAGCGTGGTACTGTTCACAACCCCGGTAACAATGTGGGTATGGGTAAGGATCACACTCTTTTCGCATTGGTAGACGGTACTGTTGAGTTCTGCAAGAAGTCATCAGGTAAGTCTTACGTTAGCGTAACTCCCCTGGCTGAGTAAGTCAGGTTGAGGATAACCGAAAAAAATTAAAGTCCGACTATTAAGGTCGGACTTTTTTTATTTGAATACTTTTGCACATTCGCATCACTGCATTGTCACCATCCCATCTCGCGGGCATATTCGATGGCGCGAAAAAACTATATTTCCCCTATAATAGTAATTATTCTTGAGATTTATATCTATAATCTCTATATTTGTAATCATAAACGTAATATGTGATGAAAGTAACAATCCTACAACGCGATATAATTTGGGCCTACCCTGCGAGAAATATCCAACGAGCCGAGGAGGCTATCGACCGAAATGCGGGTGCTGATTTGTATGTTCTGCCTGAGATGTTTTCGACCGGGTTTTGTACTCAACCTGAGGGTATTGCCGAGTCGGCACAAAGCGACACTCTAAGCTGGATGAAGCGCAAAGCCGCAGCGACGGGTGCTGCCATAGCAGGTAGCATAGCCGTCGAGCAGGATGGGCGATATTACAATAGATTCTACTTCGTCAAACCCGACGGCAGTGTCGCTCATTACGATAAAAAACATCTATTCACCTATGGCGGTGAGCATCTGCGCTTTACGGCAGGCGAGGAGCGAGTAGTGGTGGAACATTGTGGCGTCAGGATATTGTTGGAGGTGTGCTATGACCTGCGTTTCCCTGTGTGGTCGCGCAATCGAGGGGATTATGATATGATACTTTACGTGGCAAGCTGGCCTACACCGCGTGTAGAGGCGTGGAGTGCATTGCTGGTGGCGCGTGCTATCGAGAATCAGTGTTATGTGGCCGGCGTGAATAGAGTGGGCAAGGATCCCTCGTGCGACTATTGTGGTGGAAGCACGATTATTGATCCCTATGGCCGAGCAATGGCGACCTGTGCTACGGGAGAGGAGTGCGAGGCATCGGCCACGATAGATATGGAGAGTTTGAAGGCATTTCGCGAGAAGTTTCCCGTTTTGAGCGATGCCGATTAATTGAAGAGAGTTAATTAGAAGATATGTCAAAGAGTAAGATGATACTTTTGGGTGATGAGGCTGTGGCTCAAGGAGCAATAGATTCTGGTATAAGTGGAGTGTATGCCTACCCAGGAACCCCCTCCACCGAGATTACGGAGTACATCCAGATGCACGCCCCGCAGGTGCGTAGCAGATGGTGTTCTAACGAGAAGACTGCTATGGAGGCGGCTTTGGGTATGTCGTATGCAGGCCGCAGAGCGATAGTGTGCATGAAGCACGTAGGCATGAATGTGGCTGCCGACGCGTTTGTCAATTCGGCCATAACGGGCATTAATGGAGGATTGGTCGTGCTGGCTGCCGATGACCCGTCAATGCACTCATCACAGAATGAGCAGGATTCGCGTTTCTATGGTAAGTTTGCCATGATACCCATCCTCGAACCCTCGTCGCAGCAGGAGGCCTACGATATGATGGACGATGCATTCTCGCTCTCGGAGCAGTTGCGACTGCCCGTGTTGATGAGAATCGTTACTCGTCTGGCCCACTCGCGTGCCGATGTGGTGATTCGACAGGCCATAGGCCAGAATGAACTCGCCCCCGACAGCGAACGCACTCACTGGGTGCTGCTGCCTGGCAATGCGCGTCGTCAGTACGCCTCACTTGTCGGCAAGCAACCCATAATGCAGGAGTTATCGGCAGCTTCACAATATAATAAGGTACACTCATGCGAGGGGCGTGCCAAGTTGGGTGTTATTGCATGCGGAATAGCCTACAATTATGTCATGGAGAATAACCCCGGCGAGTTGGGAATACCTGTCCTTAAGATTTCGCAATATCCTATGCCTCAGGAGGCTATCAAAACGTTGGCTGCACAATGTGAGGAGTTGCTCATAGTCGAGGATGGCCAGCCCGTAATCGAGGAACAGCTCAGGGCGTTGCTCTCGGCCGATTACCCCTTGAGGGGAAGACTCACGGGTGACCTGCCCCGCATGGGAGAGCTCAACCCCGACAATGTGGGTGCGGCAATGGGTGTCAAAGTTGAGCAGTGTTATGCCGAGGCGCAGAATATTGCTCCGCGTCCGCCAGCCTTGTGTCAGGGTTGTGGCCACCGCGATGTGTATGATGCCCTCAACAGAGTAGCCGCCGAATATGCCGATGCAAGAATCTTTGGCGATATAGGTTGTTACACGCTCGGAGCATTACCGCCGTTACGCGCCATCGATAGTTGTGTCGATATGGGTGCCTCAATCACCATGGCCAAGGGCGCTGCCGATGCGGGATTGCACCCCTCGATAGCTGTCATCGGCGACTCAACATTTACCCATTCGGGTATGACAGGTCTGCTGGACGCCGTAAATGATAACGCCAATATTACTATCATCATCTCCGACAACCTCACCACCGCAATGACGGGAGGTCAGGACTCTGCTGGCACTAATAAGTTTGAGGCTATATGTCAGGGCTTGGGTGTTAAGCCAGAGCATATCAGGGTGGTGGTGCCGCTACCCAAAAATATGGAGCAGATAGAGAGCATTATTCGTGAGGAGATTGAGTATCGTGGTGTGTCGGTCATCATTCCACGCCGCGAGTGCATCCAGACCTTGAATCGTAAACTACGTCAGAAAAGAGCCCAGAAACAATGAAAAAAGATATAATTTTAGCAGGTGTGGGAGGTCAAGGAATCCTCACCATAGCCACCATTATAGGCGATGCAGCATCGGTTGCTGGTCTGCATCTAAAGCAAGCCGAGGTACACGGCATGAGTCAGCGAGGAGGTGATGTACAGTCGAATCTACGTCTCTCGCAGAGTGAGATATACTCCGATTTGATTCGTATAGGCGAGGCCGACCTCATAATCTCTATGGAACCGATGGAGGCTCGGCGTTATCTGCCCTACCTGGCAAAAGATGGTTGGGTTGTAACCTCGTCACATCCGTTCAAGAATATAGCCAATTATCCCGATGAGCAGGCCTTGATGCAGGAGCTGGAGTCGCTCCCCCACGCGGTAGCGCTACCTATCGAGGATTTGGCACGTCAGAATAACCTCCCCAAGAGTGCCAATGTGGTTTTGCTGGGTATGGCTGCCCGATATATAGATATATTGTCGGCAGAGAGCCTGCGTGACAGCATCCGACGCGTATTTAAGTCAAAGGGCGAGGCTGTTGTGGAGATGAATCTTCAGGCCTTCGAGTTGGGCCTTAATTCAGTAAAGTAGAACAAGCGATGAAGATATTCAGTGAAGAGTTGGTTGCCGAGGCTGTACGCGAATTGCATATAGCCGACCTTGCGAGTGCCACCATCGGTGAGGTGTTGCTCGTGGCGCAGTACCTCGAAACAAAGACGGGCATAAAGTTCGTGCGCATGGACCAGGGCTCACCCGGCTTACCCGTAAATAGTCGAGGTGTAGAGGCTGAGAAGGCTGCATTGGACAGAGGTGTCGGCTCGCAATACCCTGCAGCGGCAGGTGTGCCCGAACTAAAGACGCAGGCCTCACGTTTCGTAAAAGCCTTTATGGATGTCGAGGTGTCGGAGCAGAATTGCGTGCCCACGGTGGGTAGTGTGGCGGGCTCGTTTGGCTCGTTCATAGCCTGCGTGCAGCGCAAGAAAGGCAAGGATAAGGTTTTGTTTATTGACCCAGGATTCCCTATCCAGAAGTCGCAGTTGCGTGTTATCGGGGCGCAGTGGAAGCAGTTTGACATCTACAACTACCGAGGCGAAAAGTTACGCGAGAAGCTGGAGCAGATGCTATCCGAGGGCGATGTGGCCGCAATCGTATATTCCAACCCCAACAACCCAGCATGGATATGCCTGGAGGAGTCGGAACTGACTATCATAGGCGAGTTGGCCACACGTTACGATGTGGTTGTGATGGAGGATTTGGCCTACTTCTGCATGGACTTCCGCCGCGACATGGGCCATCCCTTTGAGCCTCCCTATGCCCCCACTGTTGCCCACTATACCGATAACTATATCCTGATGCTCTCTTCATCGAAGATATTCAGCTATGCGGGTCAGCGTATGGCTATGATTTGCATCAGCGATAAGCTCGCCCAACGACACTTCCCCGCCTTGGCTGAGCGTTATCACGATTCGGGAGTGTTTGGTCAGACATTGGTGGCCTCTATCCTCTATATGATTACCTCAGGCTGTACAGCCTCTACCCAATATGCCTATGCCGAGATGTTACGTCTCTCTGTCGAGGGGAAGATTAATTTTGTGGAGGATACCCGCCAGTATGCCCTTCGTGCCGAGCGTATGAAACAGATTTTTGTTGCAAATGGCTTCCACATCGTCTATGATAGCGATGTGACACAGAAGGTAGGCGATGGATTCTTCTTTACCATTGGCTATGGTGAGATGAGTGGTGGCGAGCTGCTCAAGGAGCTACTCTATTACGGAGTTAGCAGTATCTCGCTTGCGACAACAGGAAGCCAACAGAATGGTATCAGAGCCTGCTGCTCGCGAATGCTTGAGGAGCAGTATGAGGTGCTGAATGAGCGCATGATAGCCTTCCATGCAGACCACCCATTGAATTTGTAATTAGTTAGAAATGAGGAAATAATATGGCTACTATTTGGAACCCAAACAAAGAGTGTATGAGTCGTGACGAGATGCACGCTCTGCAAGGTAAGCGACTCCAGAAATTGGTGTCGTATGTATATCACAATGTGCCGTTCTATCGCCACAAGATGCAGGCGATGGATATCGCCCCAGAGGATATTACCAGCATCGACGATATTGTGAAGTTGCCGTTCACCACCAAGCAGGATTTGCGCGACAACTATCCTTATGGATTGCAGGCGGCACCAGCATCGGAGATTGTCCGCGTACACGCCTCATCGGGAACTACCGGCAACCCCACCATCGTAGGTTATACCCGTAAGGATTTGGCCGTTTGGTCGGAGGTTATGACCCGATGCTTGACAGCTTATGGCATTACACGCGATGACACATTCTCGGTAAGTTACGGCTACGGCTTGTTTACGGGTGGTTTGGGCGCGCACTATGGCGTCGAGAATTTAGGTGCTACGGTTATACCCACATCTACGGGTAATACCGAAAAGCATATCCGTCTGATTCGCGATTTGAAGATTACAGGTATCGCTTGCACCCCTTCGTATGCGTTGTATCTTGCCGAGACGTTGGAGAAAATGGGCTTGAGCAAGGATGACATCAGCCTGCGCGCCGGAGCCTTCGGTGCTGAGCCATGGACCGAGAATATGCGTCGAGAGATTGAGGAGCGCTTGGGCCTCAAAGCCTACAACCTCTACGGCTTGAGCGAGATTATGGGCCCGGGAGTGTCGTACGAGTGTGAGGAGCAGAACGGTTCTCACATCTGCGAGGACCACTTCTATCCCGAAATCATCAACCCCGAAACATTAGAGCAGTTGCCGTATGGCGAGCAAGGAGAGTTGGTATTTACGACATTGACAAAGGAGGGTATGCCCTTGCTACGCTATCGCACCAAGGATTTGTGTACGCTGATGGATGGCAAGTGTGCTTGTGGTCGTACGGCGGTACGCATGAGCCGTATCGTTGGCCGCAGTGACGACATGTTGATTATCCGAGGTATAAACGTCTTCCCGTCGCAGGTGGAGAGCGTAATTCTGGAGATGCCTGAGTTTGAGCCTCAATATATGCTTGTCATAGACAGAGTAAATAACCTCGATACGCTTCAGGTGCAGGTCGAGGTGCGTAAGGACTTCTTTAGTGACGATATTGGCCGCATGTTGGCCGTCAAGAAGCGCTTGAGCGACAAGCTCAAGAGTGTTCTCTCTATCGGCGCCGATGTACGCCTCATGGAGCCAAATAGCATCGAGCGCAGCCAAGGAAAAGGAAAGCATGTGATAGACAAACGAGTTTTGAAATAATAAAACACTACGGATATGATTATCAAGCAACTATCTGTCTTTCTTGAGAATAAGACAGGCCGAATCAACGATGTAACCCGCATTTTGGGTAAGCATAACATCAATATGCGCGCATTCAGCATGGCCGAAACCACCGACTTTGGCATCCTTCGTCTTATCGTGACCGAGGTGGAGAAGGCTGTGGAGGTTCTTCGTGCGGAGAACTTTGCCGTGATGCTTACAGATGTAGTCTGCATAAAGTGCAACAACGGCGCAGGCGCACTCTCTACCATCCTCGACAAACTCTCCGAAAGGGAGATTTTTATAGAGTATATGTATGCTTTCGCAGATGGCGAGCAGGCAGATGTGGTAATCCGCCCCAACGACATCGACCAATGCGTAAAGACCCTTGAAGAGTGCCGCTGCGACATATTTTAAATCTGGAGATAAAGGAAATTGCCACTTGGATAAAGCGTAAGCAACCGTGGTCTCGCGAACACAACATATCAAGCCTGCTCAACAATTTTTTGTTAGGCAGGCTTTTTCACATTACAAATAAGCCCACAGCCAACGAAACAACTAAAAAAGGAGTGCGATTTGCACTCCTTATATTTTTTGTTCTTTTGTGAT
>CAYLRH010000070.1:0-6647 GCA_964385905.1 uncultured Alistipes sp. | reverse complement strand
CCCCATTATATCAAATGAAGGTCATAATTGACAGCGCAATACCCTACATCAAGGGAGTTTTGGAGCCTTATGCCGAGGTAGTTTATCGTGCGGGCGGGGGCTTCACTGCAGAGGATGTGCGCGATGCCGATGCACTCATCATCCGCACCCGTACCCGCTGCAACCGTGAGCTGCTGGACTCATCTCGCGTAAAACTCATAGCCACAGCAACCATAGGCTTCGACCACATAGACCTCGACTACTGTCGCACGCAAGGCATTGAGGTGGTGACGGCAGCAGGCTGTAACGCCGCAGGTGTATTACAATGGGTGGCAGCAGCGTTGGCTCTACTCTCGAAGGCCGAGGGCTGGCAACCAAAAGAGCGTACGATAGGAGTTGTCGGAGTGGGAAACGTAGGCTCGCTTGTTGAGCGCTACGCCCGCGAGTGGGGATTTCGCGTTTTACGGTGTGACCCGCCACGCAAGTTGCGCGAGGGCGGAGATTTCCTGCCGTTGGAGGAGGTTGTCAGCGGCTCGGATATAATCACCTTCCACACCCCTCTTGACGCCATAACCCACCACCTCATCAACGACCGCACAATCTCGCTGATGCGTCCCAATGCCGTAATTATCAACGCCTCACGTGGTGAGGTGGCCGACACAACGGCTCTACTGATGGCTCAACAGCGCCTCGTAATAGATGTATGGGAGCGAGAACCGGCCATCGACAAGCAGCTACTCGCAAAGGCCCTCGTTGCTACACCCCACATTGCAGGCTACTCGGCTCAAGGCAAGGCCAACGCCTCGGTGGCGGCTGTGCGTGCCGTGGCCCGACACTTCGGTCTGCCTCTTACGGAGTGGTATCCCCAGCAGGTGCAACCCGTAGAGCGCAAGGAGATAGGTTGGCAGGAAATGTGCCAAACGATAGAGTCATATTGCGACCTCGCAGCCGAGACTATCGCACTGAAGAGCCGATGCGAGGATTTTGAGTCGCTACGCAACAATTACAACTACCGAGAGGAGTATTTTTAATAAAATTTCGTACATTTGTAGGTTAACGGGGGTGAACACCTGCCTGATGTCGCCCCTCTATGCAAGTTTGAGCCGACAAGATTATGATTAAGTCACTTTTAAAACCTCTGCGTTACATCGCCAGCGACGATTTTACCATCCGCCTCAAGAGATGGCGCACGCAGATGCTCTCGCGTCTGCCGTTGGGATGTTTTGTGCTACGCAAGCTACACTCCGTACCCGCTCCCAAGTTGGAGTTGGAGGCTTTCGGCATGAAGTTCCCCTCGCTCATAGGCTTGGCCGCGGGTTACGACCGCAATGGTACCATGATTGATGCCATGGCAGCCACAGGATTCGGATTTATCGAGATAGGCTCCATAACACCCCACCCCCAGTACAACAACACGGGCCGTTCGCTCTACAAGATGGAGGGTGACAGAGCGCTACTCTACTGCTCGGAGATTGAGAGCGAAGGTGTAGAGCAGGTTATCCGCAACATCAAACGCCACAACAGCCGTATTATCGTGGGTTGCAACATCGCCAAGGGAGCAACTACCGCACGCGAGGATGCACCCATCGACTACCTGCGTCTGTTCCGCCCGCTCTACCAATATGCCGACTATTTTTCGGTTAACATCTGTTGCAATACTGCCGAGGCGACATACGTGCCACGCGACAGAGATGAGATTATGGCTATTCTGACGCCTCTGTTCGAGTTCCGCCGTGGACAGAATCAATACCGCCCCATACTGCTGAAGATTTCGCCCGACCTTACAGACGAGGAGATTGACGTGATGACCGACATCATGATTGACACCCCGCTTGATGGCATCGTGGCGTGTGGCGGCACTACGGGACGCTATGGATTGGAGAACTCGAAAAGCATGATGCACTCGCTGGGGCGCATCCCTGGAGCTTTGTGCGGCACACCTCTGAAGGAGCGTGCGAGATATGTCGTGCGTCGCATCTATGAGCGTGCGAAGGGCACGTATCCCATCATCGGCTGCGGTGGAATCTCCACGGCTGACGATGCACAAGCTATGTTAGAGGCGGGAGCTACGTTGGTACAGATTTCGACGGAGTATATTTACGGTGGCGGCAAGGCTGTTCGCAACATCAGCGCAGGGCTGAACGAGCGTCTGCGTAAGGCCGAACAGCGTGCAGCGCAGAGCCAGACAACAGAAAACACTCAAGAAAATGATTAAGGCAACAATCATAACCATCGGAGATGAGATACTTATCGGACAGATTGTCGACACCAACTCGGTAAGTATTGCCAAACATCTCAATGCGGCGGGTATCACCGTACACGAAAAAGTATCCGTCGGTGACACTGCCACGCAAATTGAGCAGACCCTCGCTCGTGCCCTTTCGCAAACCGAGGTGGTAATTATCACAGGCGGCTTGGGCCCCACAAAGGATGACATCACAAAATTTACGTTGGCAAAGATATTCTCGTCCGAGATGCACGAGGATAAGCGCGTGGCCGACCACGTGCGCACGATGCTTGAGCGCCGAGGCATTGAATACAACGCCCTGAATCAGTCGCAGGCGATGGTCCCCGACTGCTGCACCGTACTTTTCAATGCTCACGGCACAGCTCCGGGTATGTGGTTTGAGGACAAGGAGGGGCGTGTGACCATATCGCTGCCGGGTGTACCCTTCGAGATGGAGCATTTGATGGAGGACGAGGTTATGCCACGCCTGAAGGCTCACTTTTCGCTCCACTCGAACATACATCGCACGATGATTACGGCTGGACTGCCAGAGTCGATGCTTGCGGCACGTATAGAGCAGTGGGAGGATGCGTTGCCTGAGAATATAAAGCTCGCCTACCTGCCTGCACCCAACATCGTGCGTCTGCGTCTTTCGGCATACGATGCGGAAGATGGCATGGCGATGCGCAAACAGATAGATGAGGAGTTTGAGAAGCTATATAAAATAATCCCCGACCATATCGTCGGCTTCGAGAATGCAACAATGCAGGAGCTGGTGCATAAAATACTAATCGAGCGCAACCTAACCCTCGCAACGGCAGAGAGTTGTACGGGCGGAGCGATAGCCTCGCGTTTTACGGCTATGGCGGGTGCTTCGGCATACTTCTTAGGAGGTGTGGTGGCTTATGCCAACGAGGCAAAGCGCGATATTCTGGGCGTAAGCTACGACGACATACAGCGCAACGGAGCCGTCAGCGAGCAAGTGGCACGCCAGATGGCTGAGGGTGCGCGCCGAGCAACGGGAGCCGACTACGCCATAGCCACAACGGGCATTGCAGGCCCTTCGGGGGGCTCGGCAGAGAAGCCTGTCGGCACGGTATGGATGGCCGTGGCAACCCCCACGCAAACCATTGCCACGCTACGCAATTGCGGCACAGACCGTGGGCAGATTATAAATCGTGCCTCGGCCTACGTCATAGAGATGTTATACAACACACTAAAGAGAGATAACTAAAACAACTGACCCATGAAGAAACTTTTCTCGGCACTTATCATCGTAATTTTAGGCGGAATTCTTATAGCTGCGATAAATCGCTATTTCCCAGAAGAGCAAGCCCCGCAGGCAAATGAACATACGGGCGAGCTTGTGCGCGAATATATCACCCCGACACGTATCGTATGGACCCAGCATGGCGACAAGATAACCAACATAGATTATCTGCTGCGCGAGGGTACAGGTCAGGCCGACCTCACCAACAGCCACATCTGCGTGGTGAAGAGTACCGCCACCGAGCACCCCTCAATCCTGCTTGACTTCGGGCGTGAGCTGCACGGAGGCTTGCAGATTGTGACAGGTATGCCCGCCGACCATACGCCCATACGTGTGCGTATCCGTTACGGCGAGTCGGCAAGTGAGGCTATGTGCGACATCGACGGCAAGAATGGCGCTACGAACGACCACGCCATACGCGACTTCGAGACCACCCTGCCATGGTTAGGCGTTAGAGAGTGGGGAAACTCAGGCTTCCGCTTTGTACGCATTGACCTGCTGGACGACAACCGAGAGTTGCATCTGAGGGAGGTGCGAGCCATCTCCATTATGCGCGACATCGCCTATCGTGGCACATTCGAGTGCAACGACGAGCGTCTGAATCAGATTTGGCAGACGGGTGCGCGTACCGTACACCTCAACATGCAGGAGTATCTGTGGGACGGCATCAAGCGCGACCGCCTGGTGTGGATGGGCGACATGCACCCTGAGGTGATGACCATCAGCCACGTATTCGGCAACAATGAAGTTGTACCAAAGAGTTTAGAGATACTAAAGAGCGTCACCCCGCTCCCCAATTGGATGAATACAATGTACACCTACTCGCTCTGGTGGATTATCGTACAGCACGACTGGTATCACTTCCACGGCGACGAGGAGTATCTCGCCAAGCAACGCGACTACCTCGTTGGTCTGTTGGATATTCTTCTCAACGAGAAAATCGACGAGAATGGTTACGAGACCAGCGGCGGAGGCTTCCTCGACTGGCCCTCGAATGCCAACAAGCCCGCCATGCGTGCAGGTACACAGGCGCTGATGATGATGGCTATAAAGGCTGGTGGTGAGCTTTGCGAGAAGCTCGGCGAGCAGACGATGGCCACACGTTGTCAGGAGCGTTACAACAAGATGGTGGAGGCTGCACCGAAGGTGGTGGAGCAATATTTCAGCGAGGCACAGCACCCCTCGGCACCCGGCAGCAAGCAGGCGGCAGCATTGATGGCTCTGGCTGGTATCCTCGATGCCGAGAAGGCCAATGCAGAGGTGTTGACGGTGGATGGCGCACGCGGATTCTCGACCTTTTACGGATATTATATGTTGCAGGCGATGGCCAAGGCGGGCAACTATGAGGGCGCGATGCAGGTTATCCGCGACTTCTGGGGCGGAATGCTCGACATGGGTGCAACATCGTTCTGGGAGGATTTTAATATCGACTGGCTGCCAAATGCCGCTCCTATCGATGAACTTGTGCCTGAGGGCAAAAAGGATATTCACGGCGACTTCGGCGCATACTGCTACGAGGGTTTCCGCCACAGCCTCTGCCACGGCTGGGCATCGGGACCTACGGCATGGATGATAGAGCACGTGCTTGGCGTAGAGGTTGTTGAAGCGGGTGGCAAGGTCGTAAGAATCACACCCCATTTAGGTGATTTGGAGTGGGCCAAAGGCTCTTTCCCCACCCCCTATGGCGATATTATGATTTCGCATGAGCGACAGGCCGACGGCAGCATCAAATCGAAGATTGACGCTCCTCGAGGCGTGAAGGTTGTTAAATAAAACCTGCAAAGGAACATAAAAAAGAGGTTGCTCGGCACTCGTCGGCAGCCTCTTTTTGTTGGCACGAAGAGAAAGAATCCGAAAAAAATTAAAAAACTTTGGCTTTTGAATTTATTTTACGTATCTTTGCGCACCCTTATTGTGAGGGAATAGAAACTAAAACGTAAAAAACAATGAGAGTTTGCGAAATCACAGGTAAAACTGCTGTAGTGGGTAACAATGTTTCTCACTCAAACCGCAAGACCAAGCGCAAGTTCAACACTAACTTGAAGACAAAGCGTTTCTGGTCAGAGGAGGAGGGCCGTTGGCTTACCTTGAAGGTAACAACTGCCGGTATGAAAACTATTAACAAGAAGGGCTTGGCTGCCGCTTTGAAGGAGGCCGTTGCACCCAAGAAGGTTTACTAAAAAATTCGACTAACAAATGGCAAAGAAAGGTAACAGAGTTCAGGTGATTTTGGAGTGCACCGAGCAGAAGGAGTCAGGCGTAGCAGGTATGTCACGCTACATCACTACCAAGAACAAGAAGAACACCCCCGATCGTTTGGAGCGTAAGAAGTACAATCCTTACTTGAAGAGAGTGACAGTTCATCGTGAAATTAAGTAATTTAGGATTAAGTTATGGCAAAGAAAGTAGTTGCAACCCTTAAAACGGGTACCAACAAGAAGTACACCAAGTGTATCAAGATGGTAAAGTCGGAGAAGACCGGTGCCTACATCTTCAAGTCACAGAACATTCTTGAAGAGGAGGATATCAAGGCATATTTCGCCGAGAAATAATTTTTGGGATTGGGCCGCGAGTGACACTCCCGCAAGTCCGATACAAAAAAGGCGTTCCTTCGGGAGCGCCTTTTTTGTTTGGTAGATTAAGATTATTGGCATATTATTAAAATTCTACATCTACTACTCCATTAACATATTAAATCTCAATCTACCCTGAAGTAAAATTGCTAATAATCTATCCATAAAATCTTCAACTTCAGGTGTTTCATCTAAAAATTGCTCAATTGTTAGCCATACAGAGTTATCATCATTTATTATAACTTTTAAGCCTTTTATATCTCTATTGAGATTATTGGCTACTTTAAGAGCCGTTTGTTTGCTAATACTATCTACTGTGTAAATATTCGGCATAATAAGTTGTAGATAATCCTTATCATTTTTATTGTTAGCAATTATAAATCCGCCACCTTGATAAGAAAATAATAATCCGAAAGACGTTTCGTGGAAACTAAGCCCTTGGCTGTTTAACCAATTTTTATAAATATTCATAATACAAATATTATTTACCACTCCAACTCCCAAAATGGATGATTATATAAAAACAGAAAGTGTGGAGTTGATTTCGTTTATCTAACAGAAGGTTGTGGAAAGACCCAAGCGGAATAAACGATGCAAT
>CAYLRH010000069.1:0-6698 GCA_964385905.1 uncultured Alistipes sp. | reverse complement strand
TTATAGAGATGAAACGACTTTTATATATTATCATTTTGACACTTACGATGACAAGCTGCAACACACATTTTACCCCCGAAGAGTCAGCAACAATACATGCCGGCGAGGGGGATATAATGTACGTATTGAGCATAGCTGATGCGGCCGACTCGCTGAGCCTTAGAGAAAAATGTCTACCCATGAGCGAGCAGATGACCCGCAGCGAGGATTTTGCCACTTTGCGTCGTCGTATGTTGGCCACAGTACAAGACCCTGAGAATGAGGGTGTCGGCATTGCCGCTCCGCAGGTGGGAGTGTTGCGCCGTATGGTTGCCGTACAACGTTTTGACAAGGAGGGCGAGCCCTTCGAGTTCTTCCTCAACCCCGAAATTGTGGAGTTTGTGGGCGAAAAGGAGGCAGGTGGTGAGGGTTGCCTGTCTGTTCCTGAAGTGCGTGGCGATGTGGAGCGCTGGCAGACAATACGCCTACGCTACCGCGACGAACAATTCGTTGAGCACGAGGAGCTTATCGAGGGCTTTACGGCTGTAATCTTCCAGCACGAGTTGGACCACTTGGACGGCAAGTTGTTTATCGACTATCTGAATATACCCGAATAGTTATCGCAACGTAAATCGCAGACCGAGATTGAGATTAAAGTTTAGCGGCTGCTCGCCATAGATGGTTGCAACATCGCTGCCGTTATTAAACCAATATCCCACACCCGGCTCGACATACAATCCGACCAGAGGTGAGAGATTCACCTGCGCACCTGCCGAGGCCATTGCCGAGAATTGTAACTCATCGACCATCAGGCTCTTGCTATACGTGCGTTCGTTTTTCCCGTTTATCGTGTATGTGGTCTTCACGCTGCCCGAAACACACTTCTCGACCATAGCACCAGCCGAGAGGTATATCACAAAACGCTTGTTCGACCACAGATTATATACTCCGCTTACGGGCAGGCCCAAGTAGTGGAGCGACTGCTTGTCGGTCGAGTAGTTGCTCGTATGGCCCGACTCGGAGCGTGAGTAGAGCATCGAGTAGGTAAGACCACTCTCCACAGCCCACCTGTCGGAGATATGGTAACGCAACGTAAAACCAAATCGTACGGGCTGGTAATGATGTATATCGGTATGGAGTAACTCACTACCACTATACAACAACATATCACCCGTTGAGTTATCGGCGGACGGGCCCTTGCTGGGCATATCACCAAAGAGCGACGAGTTAATTTGGAACACCTGCTGCGTGCCATGCAACGAGTGACCTGCTGCCGCCCCCGATGCAAAAACATTGGCCGAAAGGCGTCCCGCATCTCCTGCTCTCTTTTTCTGCGGCTGCGACACAGCATAGTAGCTACTCTGTGTGCCACTCTTTGCCGAGGACCTCTTCTTGGCTGTCGGCTGCTTGTCGGCTGTTGTCTGCGGCAACTCCTCAGTAGAGGACACCTCCACGACAGACTCCACAACCTCCACCGTCTTCTCAATCGACTCCTCGACCTGCGGCTCTGCAAGGAGCAGTGTCTGTACAATGCTCTTTTTAGGCAGCTCTACGGCTACCGCATTTGAGGGTATCTGTTCTGAAATTATCTGCTCAACAACCGCCTCACGCTGCTCGGACAAAACTATATCTTCGGCCTCAGCCATCAGGCTATCATCAACGTTCAACGTATTATCTACCAACAGATAACCTCCCGCCATAACGGCCACAGCAGCAGCCACGCCAACCCATCGTCGCCAGCCATGCAGGGGCACAACCTGAGCGGGCTGCGATGCTGGCATCGCCTCCACTATCTGCTCAAACAGAGCCTCGGGAGCAGGGGCCTCATACTCGGCCATGCGCTCACGCAAATCATCACTCCAACGGCTACTCATAGGTTAATCTGTTTTTAATTTTATACTCCTGAATTTTTCTTGCCAAAATCGCTTTGGCGCGGTGCAGTTGCGAGGCCGACGAGCTCTCGCCTATACCCAGCAGCGAAGCTATCTCGCGGTGGCTACGCTGCTCGAAGACATAGAGGTTGAAGACGGCTCGATAGCCGGGTGGCAGTTCGCGTATCATCTTGTGTATAACCTCGATAGGAATCTGCTCTGTATCGGGTTCCTCATCTGCTGTTAGCGAGAGCGACTCCACCGGAGCTGAATCTATCACCCCACGCAGATGGTCGAGAGCGACATTCACCACAACACGTGTCATCCACGCCCTGAGTGACCCTGCACCGCGATATTCGAACGATGAGATGGAGGTAAAAATCCTCACAAAACTCTCCTGCAACACATCGCGCAGAGTCTCGTCGTCAACATATCGGGCTGCCACGGCCGTCAGATAGCGTATATGACAATCGTAGAGCTCCCTCATCGCCGTATTGTCACGACGCTGAACAAGCTCTACCAATCGGGCTTCATCTATCCTCTCGCTTCGGGCCATAGCTCAGGTGCGGGCCGTGCCCGCCATAAGGGGCTACTCGATATTCAATGCCGATGAAGTAGCCTCAGAGGGTGTTGTGCTGGTTCCCGTGCCACCACTCAAGGGGAACTCGGCGCTCTTCTCGCCAGAGAACGAGTTCCACACCAAAGTAAGTTTGGCATTGGGGTCGTCGGTTGCAGGCAGACTGCTCAAGTCGAAGGCTACCAAGCCATCGACCATACTACCTGTGGTATCATCGCCCGCATAGTGACGCAGACGCACCTCGTAGGGATTCTCAGGATTTACGCATGTCACAAGGTTAAGCATATGCGTTGCACCCAAACCGTTCGATAGGGTACGGAAGCGCAGCGTGAGGTAACCATCCTCGACCAATGTAACCCAATCCTTGACAATCTCCAATGGGTCATCGCCCAGATACTCCTGTGTAAGATTGCCGTGCTGCACGGGATGCTTCGTAAGAATATCATCCATCCATACCACACGCACGGCACGGTCACAATCCTTCGGGTCGTCGTCAACGGCCAGATAGTTAATAAGCGCACGCACGGGAGCGGTACCATAAGGCAGACCTGAGATGTTTACAGGATAGAGCGTGGTCTTCTCGTCGAGCTGCAGGTAGCAGTGGGTGTTGTCGGCGTAGGGCTTTACGGTAACCAACGCAGTGGGATAGATATCGCCTATCGTATAGCCGTCGCTGGTACTACATGACGTAAAGTTGCTTACAGCAAAGAGCGCTACAAGCGCCACAGATAAAAACTTCAATCTTTTCATATTAATATCATTTTTTCGTTTGTTTCCATCCATTAAACGGGAATATTCGAAAACCTTGCATGGCGCAAGATACTTTTTTTTATTTTTATATCACACTCCTCGATAAAAAAAGAGCCGACAAGGGAAAAAATTTTGTTCTACGCGCGCGTTGTAGTATATTTGCAGTAAGAATATTTCGTTATGACAAAGAGGATAAACATAAGCTACGAACACTACTCGCTCGATGAGCTTCCCTCATTAGACCGCGAGGTTGTGGAGGCGGCCTTCAGAGCTACCGCTCAGGCACATGCACCATTCTCGGGCTTTCGCGTGGGGGCTGCAGCGAGGTTACGTAGTGGCAAGATTATCACAGCCTCAAACTGCGAGAGCGAAGTATTCCCCTCAGGACAGTGTGCCGAGCGCTCACTGCTCTACCACTACGCCAGCAACCACGCCAACGACCCCATCGAGGCATTGGCCATCGCCTCCGACCCTTCGGAGCGTGAGTGCTACCCCTGCGGAGCGTGCCGACAGGTTATCCTGGATACGGAGCGTCGCCAGCAGAGCCCCATCAGAATCATTATGGCGGGTGGCGGCACGGCATCGGTAGTAGAGAGTGCGGAGGTACTGTTGCCCTTTACTTTTAAGTTATAGGACTGTGAGGGTTGCAATTTAAGAAACTGCTTGCAGCGACCCCAGCGGCCGCAAGGTATGCCTTCATTAGAGTGAAAACAAGCCCTACTTTTGTAATTATATTAAAATATGATACATCCAAAAGATATACTTTACGAGGATAACCACATCATCGTGGTGAACAAACGCTGTGGTGATTTGGTGCAGCCCGACCGCGAAACGGAGGAGGCGTTGGAGAATGATATTAAGCTGATGATTAAGGTGCGCGACCATAAGCCCGGAGATGTTTTCTTAGGCGTGGGGCATCGCATCGACCGACCCGTGAGTGGTGCGGTGGTCTTTGCCAAGACCTCGAAGGCACTCACACGTCTGAACGAGATGATTCGCAGTGGCGAGATACACAAGACCTACTGGGCCATTGTCGAGGCACGCCCCGCACAGGAGGAGGGTTCACTCACCCATTACATCGTGCGCGATGGTCGCACAAACCGCTCACGCGCATACGACAAGCCCAAGGCTGACGGCAAGAAGGCTATGCTCAACTATCGCGTATTGGGTTGTTCGACACGTTACACATTGGTGGAGGTAGAGCTTTTGACTGGCCGTCACCATCAGATTCGCGCCCAGCTCTCGAAGATTGGCTGCCCCATCAAGGGCGATTTGAAGTATGGCGCCAAGCGCTCGAATCCCGATGGTGGCATATCGCTGCACTCGCGCAAGGTGGAGTTCCTGCACCCCGTACGCAAGGAGATGATAAGCATCACGGCACCTGCGCCGAAGGATAATTTGTGGGAGTTTTTTGAGAGTATGTAGCTATGAGATTATTGATTCAACGCGTAACAGAGGCTTCGGTTACAATCGATGGCAGCGTACATTCGCAGATAGGCAAGGGCCTGATGGTGTTGGTAGGCATCGAGGAGGCCGACACGCAGGAGGATATTGATTGGCTGACGGGAAAACTTCTTCGCCTGCGCATCTTCGACGATGAGGCGGGGGTGATGAATCTTGATGTGCAGCAGGTCGGGGGCGAGGTGATGGTTGTAAGCCAGTTCACCCTGCACGCCTCGACAAAGAAGGGCAACCGCCCCTCCTATTTCCGTGCTGCGGGTGAGGCTATCTCGCGCCCGATGTACGAAAAGTTCGTAGCATCGGTGGAGCAGGCCCTGGGCAAAAAGGTTGCTACGGGAGAGTTTGGTGCCGACATGAAGGTGGCGCTGGTGAATGACGGCCCGGTAACGATTTGGATTGATTCGCGTAACAGAGAGTAGAGATGAGAAGAAGAACACATAAATTAGGTAACCGCAAAGGTATTATATATATAGTAATAGCCGCTCTACTGATAGCAGCAAACTATCTCTACGACCACCTTTCGCCCGAACAGGCCGAAGCTGCAGAGATAGAGCTTATTGAGGCAGAGGCAGAGCCTTCGGCTGCACCACTTCCCGCCACAGCCCCGAAGGGTAAGGTGGCTCATGCAGGTTGGGCAGAGTTGCCTGTACAGAAGAACGACAACGACCTCTATGTGGTGAGCCATATGTGCAACGATAAGCTACGCAGCTACACGGTATGTTACTCTCGCGAGCAGCGTGCCCCGCTGTGGGTGGCAGCCCCCGTACATCGCTCATACAAGGGTAATGTAAAGCGTGTGGATAACTACGACTACGACCCAAAGTTGCCGGTAAACATACAGACTCGCATGAATCGTTCCTACGGCGACTACACGCGTGGCCACATGTTGGGCTCGGCCGAACGCACCGCAACACGCGAGATGAACAACCAGACGTTCTACTCATCGAACATAGCACCGCAACTGCGCGAGGGCTTCAACGAGCGAGGCGGAGCTTGGAATAATCTGGAATATTTCGTTGACCACCAGATATGTAGCGACACACTCTATGTCGTTACGGGCGCCATCTACGACGACTACACGGCCGCCGATGGTACCAATATTAAGGCGCGAACAACCATAAACAAGAACGACAACAAACGCATCGGTGTACCCACCGCCTACTACAAGGCTCTGCTGCGCACCAAGTCGGGCCGCACGGGACGGAGCGTGATGGAGAGCAAGGCCTCGGAGTTGAAGTGTGCGGCATTCATCGTTCCGCACCGCTCGGATTCGGGACACAAGCCTACGGCCAAGGATATGATTTCGATACGCGAGTTGGAGCGCCTGACGGGCATAAACTTCTTCGCAAATGTACCCCACGCCCCTGAGAGCAGGGCCGAAGCGTCGGAGTGGGGATTGTAATTCAGCATAAAAACCGGAAAAATGGATATAGCACAAGCAAAACGTAAAGAGAACATAGCAGAGTACATCCTCTACCTGTGGCAGTTGGAGGATTTGCTGCGCGCATTGCAGTTCAGCCCTGAGGCTATCTACTCGCAGCTGGTAGCACCCCGACAGGTGGAGGAGGAGCAGAAGCACATCTATCTGCTTTGGTATATGGATATTGTAAACCTGCTGCGTAAGGAGGGTAAGGAGGAGAGTGGCCATCTGGAGCATACGCTACACCTGATTGGCGATATGCACAACCTCCACCTGCAACTGATGCAGAACCCCGTGGGTGAACACTATCGCAAGACCTTTGCACAACTCGCCCCACAGCTTCCGCAGCTGCGTGCGATGGTGAAGAAGGAGGATATTTCGGATACAGAACTCGCCTTCCGCGCACTCTACGCTGCGATGCTCTACCGCATAAAAGGCGATGCAAAACGAGCCGAGGCAATCAAGGATACCATCGAGTTAGTGTCGCCCGTGGTGGGTGAGCTGGCAGCCATGTATGGCAAGGTGGAGCGTGGCGAAGTGGACCTTTTTAAGGATATGTAGCCGCAAAAATGGCTCACAAAAGCCGCTCAGAGGGGTGTTAAGAGCCAAAAACACTATGGCAGAAGTATTTTTATTCGTA
>CAYLRH010000068.1:0-6766 GCA_964385905.1 uncultured Alistipes sp. | reverse complement strand
TAGGCATCTTCTCTACCTTGATGAAGGGCTGATCCTCCTCGATCTCCTCCTCCTCAACCTCTACAACGGTGGTCTCGATCTCCATACCCTCCTCGAACTCCTCGAAAGAGATCTCGGTGGTAATCTTGGTGTCGTTGGTCACGATATCGAGGATATCGTTAAGAACTGTAATCTCAACCTTCTTAGGAGCCTCAGGTGGCTTCTGCTCGTTACGAGTAATCTCTGTGATCTCCTCCTCAATAGGACCATAGTTCAAATCGACCTGCTCAATACGATACTCCTTCGGAGCGTAGAGGAACGCACCAACGGTGATCAGCAAAGAGATAACCAAGCCAATCTCAAGGAACAGACCCTTCTTATTCTGAAGGTCTGCCTTAGGTGATTTTTTAATTTCCATACTGTGTTATTTTTTCAATTTAATTTGTTCGTTCGTTTTAAGTCGTAAACCGCACATCGCAACGCGCTACATAACAACGCCTTAACACCATGTCCTCGCACCACTCCTTGCTCGAACGCCTCAATGTTAAGAGCCCTCGACACCTCAAAAAGCGCCTCAGAAACCATTGTATGCGCAGTTCTTTTGGCAAATATAATCATAAAATTCCAAAAAATAACGTATAGTGAAGAAAAATCTGCAAAAAATTTTTACTTTTGTTGCCGTAGTAAATATTTCGCCATGTCACAACCCTCAAAAAAGAGCCTTTTTGGCCTTACTATTACCGATCTTCAGGCGCTTTGTGCCGAGTTATCGCTGCCCCGCTTTGCTGCGAAGCAGATAGCTCGTTGGCTCTATGTACGACGAGTGGAGTCAATCGAGCAGATGACCGACCTGTCGAAGGCGGCACGCGCAGCATTAGAGGAGCATTACGAGTTAGGCCTTACAGCACCACTGAAGGAGAGCTGTTCGGCCGACGGCACGAAGAAGTATCTCTTCCGCACCTCGCAGGGTGAGTACATCGAGTCGGCATATATTCCCGATGGCGAACGCGCCACGCTATGCGTATCTTCGCAAGCGGGTTGCCGTATGGGTTGTCGTTTCTGCGCCACGGGACGACAGGGGCTGCAGCACTCACTATCGACAACCGAGATTATCAATCAGATACTCTCAATCCCTGAGAGCGAACGACTGACAAACCTTGTATTTATGGGTATGGGTGAGCCGCTTGACAACATGGATAATGTGATGAAGGCGCTGGAGATAATCACTGCTCCGTGGGGTATGGCGTGGTCACCCACGCGAGTGACGCTCTCAACGGCTGGTGTTGCGCGCGAGTTAGAGCGATTTATGAACGAGACGAAGGTGCATCTGGCTGTAAGTCTGCACAATCCTTTCCACAGCCAGCGTGCGGAGATTATGCCCATCGAGAATGCATATCCCATCCGCGAGGTGTGCGACATCTTGCGTCGATACGATTTCACGGGACAGCGCCGAGTGTCGTTCGAGTACATCGTGATGGAGGGGTTGAATGACTCGCCCGCGCATATCAAGGAGTTATGCCGACTTTTGGATGGCATAAAGTGCAGAATAAACCTGATTCGCTTCCACAAGATACCCGATTCGCCCTACTTCTCGCCCTCGGACGAGCGTATGCGTAAGTTCCGTGACACGCTGACTGCCAAAGGGATACAGACAACGATACGCGCCTCACGTGGCGAGGATATCAAGGCGGCCTGCGGGTTGTTATCAACTGCCGAAAGAAAATAAAACAAGCACAAGATGATAGAGATTATCGAAAAATATTTCCCCACGCTTACCGAGCGTCAGAAGGAGCAGTATCGCTCCCTATACGACCTTTATGCCGATTGGAATGCCAAGATTAACGTCGTATCACGCAAGGATTTCGACCAGTTATACGTGCGACATATATTGCACTCGTTGGCCATTGCCAAGGTGTGTCAGTTTGAAGCGGGAGCGAGGGTACTGGACGTGGGTTGCGGAGGTGGTTTCCCGAGCGTGCCGCTGGCTATTATGTTTCCAGACGTGAAGTTCGTGTCGGCGGACTCCATAGGCAAGAAGATTACCGTAGTAAAGGGCGTATGCGAGGGGGCTGGTATTACCAATATAGACGCGCGTAACGTGCGCGTGGAGCAGATTCCCGAAAAATTTGACTATGTAGTGTCGCGTGCCGTTACGGAGATGCCGCAGTTCGTGAAGTGGATATGGTCGAAGATTGAGCGCGGACAGCAAGGCTCACTACCCAACGGAATCCTCTACCTGAAGGGTGGCGATTTGACTGAGGAGCTGGCCGCCACAAAGATGGAGTGGAGAGAATATCAGATAGCCGATTTCTTCGAGGAAGAATTCTTTGAAACCAAGAAGGTGGTTTACACCGCGAAATAAAATAAGGGTGCTTAACAAAATGTTAGCACCCTCTCTATTTTCAAGAAATTGTATAACAAGAGCTATTTTGAAGCTGGTCGCAGTCCGAGAAACCGCAGTTTACCGAGCGTAAATGAGCATTTCGAGGGCAAGCCAGATGCCGAAAGAGCCTTGTTAGACGATTTCTTTTTATTTAATCTTCTTCAACTGCTCCATCATCCACTTCGAGCGAGCACTCTGCTGCTCAGGATAGGTCCAATGCTCAATCTCAGGGACAATCCAGCGCTCCTTGTCGGCCGTAGGGATTGCATTGTAGGCTGCCGTTGTCGAGGTGGGACAGCAGGTCATATCGTTGAATCCGTATGAGTAGAAGACGGGCACATTGACCTTGCGGGCGAAATTAACCACATCGTAGTAGCGCGATGTTTCGATGCGCTCCTTGGTAGCCATATAACCATTGCGGAAGGCGTGAGGCCAGCCGCCACCACGGCCATGCAAGTAACCCGACATATCAGCCAATGCGGGATAAAATGCCGCCAAACACTTCACCTTCGGATTCAAGACGGCTGTGGTGATAGACAACGCTCCACCCTGTGAGCCGCCCGTTACGCCGATACGGTTCTCGTCAACAAAATCCAATCCTGCCAAGAAATCTACGGCGCGAGCGCAACCTACATATATACCTTTATAAACATATTTGTCCTTGTCGTCCATATTGTAGAACTGGTACTCGTTCATCATTCCCGCCTTGAGCTGGGCGTAAATCTCGTCATCCATAACAGTGGGGATATGGTTGATACCCAACTCCAACGTCACAAAACCCTGCTCCGCCTCGGT
This sequence comes from uncultured Alistipes sp., assembly GCA_964385905.1. Lineage (GTDB taxonomy): Bacteria > Bacteroidota > Bacteroidia > Bacteroidales > Rikenellaceae > Alistipes. The sequence continues at coordinate 3,609 of CAYLRH010000068.1, read as the reverse complement.
GTAGAATCCCGTGCGAGCACGACAACCAGCACCCGGCACAATCAATATGGCGGGCAGCTTATCTCCCTCTTTCATTGTGGCAGGCACGCACATCGTACCATACATACGACAACCATTGCGCAGATTCTGGAAACTTGCCGAATATACCTTCACCTTAGGGGTACACTTTTCAGGCACAAGCTCCAGCTCAGGCAACATCGCCAATTTATTGTTATCAGCCAACGCCTTTGCCCAGAACTCGTCGAAATCCTTCGGTGTAGAGGTTGTAGGCTCAATCTTATCAATATCGAAGCCTGCCGTCGCCAGACCGACATAACGACTGCCCTCATGCGTTGCCCACACCCTGAGGCGCAGGAAACCGGGACGCTTCATCGAGCCCGCGTTAATCTTCATCGTGCCATCCTTGAGCGTAAGGTTACCCGTTTTGTGAGGTTTCTGCATATCCTCCGAAATCTCGTAGTAGATGGTAGCATCCTTCAAGGGTATTCCCGCCTTATTTACTGCGAGCGTGAAGGTTACATCATCTCCGCACTCATACTGCCAATCTACATTTTCGGGAGCCACTGCAACCGAAATGATTGTCTGTTTAGGTTGAGCATAAAGACTAATTGTCGCACAAAGGGCGACCAGAAGTAATAAGATTCTTTTCATTTCAATATGTGTTAGTGGTTTTACTTATGCAGATTCGCAGCAACGATAGCCTCGGCCAGCAAGAAATCGTCGGGATTATCAATATCCATACTCTCAATGCGGTCTGTAACAGCCATATATGGGTGTTCGCCTATGCGACGGTGCAACGTGCGCCACACCTCCTTGCGGAAGATAAAGAATGCCGACGTCTCCACATATACAGGCTCCAAATCCTGCGTGCGGGGGACATACTCCAATGAGTAGTTAAGCGGCTCCCCCTCCCACCAAGCGAAGGTCTGCACCCGCTCGGCGCTGAAAGCCGAATCGTACTCGCCACTCTCCACTTGCGCCACAGCATTCTCGATAGTTGCCGTGCGGATAAAGGGCGATGTGGCGTGAGCGAGGATATAGATGTCGGCCTCAACCTCAGAGGTGAAGGCATCGTAAATATCCTGACCGAGCGTAGTGTTGGAATCCAGTCGCTCATCGCGTTGCAGAAACTTCACACCCTCGGGCAGATACTCGCATATGGCGGGATTACTGCAATATACATACACCTCGTCGATATTCTTCGCCGCAGCAAGCGTCGCAAGCAGGTAGGTCATCAATGGCTGACCACCCAACAGACGCAAATTCTTACCCTCAACGCGCTGGCTATTAAGCCTGATTGGAACAAATGCAACTTTTTTCATCCTACTGCACTAAAAGATTACAACCTCTGATTTCAGCCCCCGACAAACGCCCCTCGATGGCAAATGAGCCATCCTCGAACGTGCGTCCCACATCCTGCGTAGCAATGAAGGCACAAGATGAGATGTTGGCCAAATCGATAATATTTACCGCACCGCGTGAGCCTGCGGGCAACACCTTCAACGGATTATTCACATCACGCACCATAACCCGCATCCACTTTGGCGCACGGAACACTCCATCACCCGACGAGTATGCCTGCGAGGTTAACTCTGCCATACCATACTCCGAGTGAATCTTCTCCACGCCAAAAGCCGAGGTGAGAATCTTGTGAAACTCCGCCTTCGGCAACTCCTCGCGTCGGCCCTTCATGCCACCCGTCTCCATGACAATGGTATTATCAAGTTTTGGGGCATACTGCTCGGCCAAATCCCACAAGGCATAGCTTACTCCGAGCAGGATTTTCGGCTTTGCATCGGCCGCCATATCGGCAATAAGTTTCTCGTATTCATCGAGATAGAAGCCTCCCGACCCGCAACGTGCTATAAGCCTATCGACCATATATACCAGCGACGAGCCCTCGCGTTGCAGATAATTAGGCAAAAGGCCATAGATACTCCACCCCTCCGTAGCACCATAAAACTGCTCAAAGGCCGCAGTAAATGCCCGCTCATACAGGGCGAGGCTCTGCATCATATGGCGCGAGGGAGTCTGTCCTGTTGTGCTGCTCGACGTGAACATCTTTTCAGGCTCGGCCGTGCCGCAATATACATCGTGCACCTTGAAGAGCTGAATCGGCAGAAAAGGTATCTGCTCAACCCTCTCCACCTGACAATGGTCAATGCCCAGCAACCCGATATACTCTCTATAAGGCGCACACGCCTCAGCCTGAAAGTGAAACAACTCCAGCACCGCAGCTGCAAACTCAGTGTCACTCGATATCGAAAATATCTTTTCGGAATTTATCATATTACAAAGGTAAGAAAATATAAGTTATCAAGAAAAAGTAAAGAGATAATTGTTTAAAGGTAGTATCAAGTTGTAACTATTGTATCTTTTTCGTATCTTCGCTATATAAAAACTAACCCATAACGATAAATAAATCAGGTTGCTATGACATGTACTGATTATGCTTTTGGTAAAATTGCATTAGAACATTGCAATCATCCCGAATATATGACCCAAAAGGGGGATAGAAGACCATATGGATCAAGTCTTAAAAAAATATGTAAATATTACGGTTATTTAGGTGTGCATCATCCCGCAAATGTTACACTTGACTTGGGTTTAGATGCTCCAGTAAAACAGATTTCCATAAAATTTATGGATCCCAAAGATAAACTAAATAGGACTCCGAATAAATTGCAGAAGTATGCATTTCGTTTACTGTGCTCGAATGATATGTCGCGATGGCGGGTACTTTACGATACCACATCAACTTCAGAACCTTATCGAGTAGGGTGGGTGCATTTCAAATTTGAAAATAATGAAGCATTGGAGATGCGTTATTTTCGTGTTCACGCATTGCATAATCCGGCAAATTCGGGGTTTCACATTGTGCGGTTACGCCTTTTTGACGAATATACCACAAGAGTACTTCATCAAGAGAAAACAACAATACTCCCATCTCCACTAAATGGAGGTTATGAATTTGAAATAAATGATACGACTCCTTTGGCAACCAAACTGATGAATATAGCAGAGCGATTGTATCGTGGAACAAGAGAAAATGCTACGGGTAAGACCGCCCCTCAAGGATTTGAAGAGATATATAATTATGTTGTGGAGCGTGCTTTTGAGTTGCAGGCGGTAGATGGTAAAGTTGACCAGGTGAGAAAAATAATCACGCCACTTATTTCTGATAGGATGGATAAAAAGCAACAGAAGAGTGTTAAGTCAACAAAATGGCAGTGGTTCTTTTCGCTGACTTTTATTATTATCTATATAGTGGTATCTATATATGGTGAAATAAAAAAAGGATAAGACAATGAGTGAAGTTCAAAACAATAGTAATTTATTGCAGTGTGTAACGGCTGAATTCTCTTCAGGGTCAAAAGATAGAGGGAGCAACCTTTTTGCAGACAATATTCCAGAATATAATGAATCAAAGGGTTATTATATGATTAAAAACCCTGGGTGGATTGTCGTTGCGTTAAAAGAACCTCAAATGGTCTCTTATATACGTTTTTTGCTCTGGGATAATCGTGGCACACTCGAAAAACGACAGGCGAGCAATAGAAAATATACATATCGTCTATTAATTGAGGAAATGGATAATTCCTATTCCTT
>CAYLRH010000067.1:0-6849 GCA_964385905.1 uncultured Alistipes sp. | reverse complement strand
TATCCATAAAGGTCTGCACCATACCGATTACCGTACCCAAGAAACCGAGCATCGGGGCACCTCCGGCGATGGTAGCCAAGAAAGGAAGACCATTCTCCAACTTCGACACCTCAAGGTTAGCCACGTTCTCGATAGCGGTCTGGATGTCGCTCATCGGGCGACCGATACGCTCGATACCCTTCTCAATCATACGAGCAATAGGAGTGTTGGTCTTGCGGCACAAATCGACAGCAGCACGAATCTTGCCGTCTGAGATATAGTCGCGGATACGATTCATGAAATTCATATCCAAACCCGACGCCTTGCGGATAGCCATATAACGCTCAACAAAGATAAACACGGTAATACCGCCCAGAATCAAGAGTGGCCACATCAACCATCCACCCTTCAAGAAGAGCTCCCAAAGACCCATACGAGTAACCTCCTCGGTGGCTGCAGCAGCAACCTCACCTGATGCGACTGCCGTCTGGGCAGCCTGAATAAAATCAATCATAATTTTTTCTTTTAATTTATTTAAGTTTTTCTATCAATTATCTACTTCTCCTGCTCGCGTCTGAGCGAGTTGGCACGACGTAACGAGTCGATACTCTCCTGCACATCCTGTCGCCTGAGAACGGAATCGACTCTGCCTGCGGTTGTTGCGCTATCGCGTCTAATGGCGGCAGCCGCCTCGGCCACAGAATCCTCACGTATGCGGTTGTAAAGATACTCATTTTCGCCCGAACGTTCAAGCGAATCGGCCTCACGCAGTGCTCGCTCCTCGGCTACACGCTCCTCGGCAGCCTTTATCTCGCGCTTGCGGCGGCTCATGAAACGCTCCTTGACACGACGTTTCAGGTCGCTCCAGTTGTCAAAGTCCTCCTTATAATATATGCCGACGCCCGTCTCCTGCAAACCCTGGTTTTCGTCAAAACGGTCGATAGTCTGCGTGAAACCGCGTAACTTCAACGCACCAGCACGGTCAATCAACCACGTGATATAGGCCTCACCCATGAAGTTGGACATATTGCTACTCTGCGCCATCTTATTATCCACAAGGTAGTTACCCTCCAGTTCCACCAACAGGCGGTCGTTAACCAGACTCTTCGAGAATCCGAAGTCAATCTCATCGCTTGTAAGTTCCGACTTGGGACGATAGCGCAAGATGATATTATAATCGTCACTCGATAGCCAGTTACTCAGCTGATTCGACAGCAACTCAAAGCCTGTGGTGGCAGATGCCGTAGCACCTATATTTGATGAGGTAGAGGCATCCGAATAGAACGAGCCGCTGACCAGCAGATACATGAACTGCGTAGCGATAGACTGCTGATTGTTGAGCAGGTTGGCCACAGCATTCTGAATCTCCGAGTCGGCATTGGGCACCTTGATATCAAACGTAACGGTAGGTGCCGTAAGACGCTCGGTAAGGTTGATGATACACTCCACGGGTACGGCTCGCGTAACGTTATCCAACGTCGTTGACGACAACAGCGGCTGCAACGAAGCCTTCAGCTTATACACCGCATCGATATTCAGACGCGCATCCAACGGGTCACCCGTCCACTGAATGGTCGATCCACTATTAATAACGAATCGCTTGTTGATAATATTTTGCAGCGTGAAGAGATAGCTACCCTCGGTGATGGTGTAGTCGCCATACATATCGAAGATATTTGAGCTGGGCACAATACGCATATTGAGCGTACCGTTACCACGGCCCTTGATAATATCGCCCACGGTGGGGTCGATAACCAACTGCACCTCGGTACTTGGTGTTGCCGTAAGCTCGATATTTATCGACATGTTGCTTGCCGACGAGTCCGCACGGCGTGTGCGACGCTCGAAGGCCATCTTCTTTCGCACAAGATAGTTTGTTGAGTCAATCTCCACACCCGGCTGCTCAAAAACGACAAAATCGGCCGAGGCAGCATCGCTCTTACCCGACAGGGGCATATAGAAGTGCGAATCGCCCTCGGTTGAGCCTACAATATCGAGATATGTACCCTTCTTACTACCCGTAATAGTAGCCGTACCAGAGGCATAGACCTTACCATAGAAGAGGTCGTTTTGCTGTGCTGTGGTATTGAGTGCAATCATACCACGTGGTACCACGCGTATGTCGTAGGCGATATTCGACAGATGCTCAAGGCCCAAATCCATCGAGATTAGACCACTATTGTCTTCCACATCATATACACGCACATTCGATGCTCGGAAATGGTTATCCTCCACCTTAACGGTAGCACGTGGCACGGTATAACGCACGTGCGTGTAGTCAATCATCGTCGAGAGGTTGGCCACATCAACCGTACCATTCAGCTTGGCCTTGCGTCCCTCGCCAGAGAATGTCAATCGTGCATCAGCACGCCCCTCCGTACCCGACACTACGCCCTTCAGCAGCGGGTCAAGCATCAGCATGGGCAGATTATTGAGTGTTCCCTCCGCAAAGTAGCGTTTCGATGCGGGAGAGTAGTATCCCTGCGCAATATTGCGTCCCGTACGGGCATTATCCAGCTCCACCCTCACACGCTGACGCTCCAAATCCCAACGCGAGTCGATATGCAGGGGAGCTACAGCGTAGCCATTGACCGTCAAGGAGTCGATATTAAGGTCGGCAGTAACCTCACCACGGCCCAAAGCCGCCTTCATTGAGGCCACGCCATTACCACACGCCCTGATGTTGTATCCCATTCGTGTAGCAAACGTTGTCAAGGGACCCAGTTCAAAGTCGTGCATACGCACCGTAAGCGAATCCTCGCGGCTACGGGATGCCACACCTGAAAGGAGCAGCTGCTGGCGGTCGTTGACAATTCTAAAATTATTGACCTCGACACGTGTTGTGTCGATGCTTATCATATCCGATGTAATATGCCACTGCTTACGAGCCACATTCACCGTAGCTGGGTACAACGTAACATCCACACGAGGCATACCCGTAGGCTCTACCCTACGCAGCTGAGCCATCAAGGCCATCACACCCGACAACGAGTCGGCCTTATCGTCAAAGCCTGCCGAGAGGGTTACCCTATCATTTTTCGCACCACCCATAATCGAGAGTTGCGGCAGATGCAGCATACCAGAATACAAATCCTCCGAGTGCAGATACATAGCCAGCGAATCGCCCTGATTGGTGACGTTTACGTTGAGTTTAGTCGCCAACATCTTACCACGTTCGATATAATCCGACTCTGCACGCAAGGTAAGATGATTTGATGCAGGATTCATCATGAAGTTGAGCTTCGAGTTGGGGGCCAGCTGCAAACCCTCGGAGATGGCATTCAGCAACGGGTCGATATTCTTGGCCGTAACCGAGAGAGCCGAATAACCGCCATCCTCGCCCACACTCTCGTAGGCCATATCGTGATTCAGTCCCGGCAGGTACTTCGACATGGCTGCTTTCAGATATTTGAGGACCTCGGCGTAACTTGTCGGACCTGTAAATGTAGCATCCACGAAGTCTGAGGTAAGCTCCAGCGAACGACGATTATCGTTATTGCGAGCCGAGAGCTTCACCGCCCCCGACGCAAGAGTATCGGCATTATAGATGTAGAGTCCCTTATCAATCGACAACGAGCCATTCATATCATCCAACGTACGTCCCACGGCATAAAGCGAAGCGTTAAGCCCAATTCTTGACACCGAATCACGCTTGTTGACATTCATGGCGTGCAGGTCAGCCTCAGCAACATTAAGTTCAAGGTCATAGACAGGACTCTGGTAATTCATGTCGGCCGAGCCCTTGAGCTTAAACTTCATTGGGCGGCCATTGCTCGACACCTCTCCCGTAAAGCTACGGTTGGCCACAACACCATTAACATCAATATCTTCGTAGTTACAGTCGTTAAACTCCAACTGCGCCACATCGCCCTTAAGGCGGCCATAAATGCCCGTCGAGGATGTATTGCCATTGAACGACACATCACCCGTCACATACCCCAACGCAGGCACCTGCAACAGACGCCCCAGCTGAAGATGGCGCAAATCGGCCTGCGCTACCAATGTGTGACGTTGCGGCTCGCCCTCCACACGCTCCATGGGACGACGTTCGGCCGTAAGGGTCGCATTTCCCGCCTCGGTAGTGAGCAACGCCTCGGCATCAAACTCCTTAAAGCCTCCATCGAAACGACCGGCACAGATAATCTCTCCGGCAGCGTCAGAAATTGAGAGCACCTTATCGGGGAGCTTGCGACCTGTGATTCCGCTCAATGCCCATGCTATATCGTCCTCGGTGGTGGTGAGGCGTTTAAGGTTAAGATTCATCACGCCACGTCGTACGTCGGGCAATCCTCGCAGACGCACATCGCCATGCAGAGAGCTACCCTCTCCGAATTTCATCTCATGCACCGCAACATTCAAATCGGCCACCGTACCCTTCACGGTAGCGCTCGCATCGCGCACCATAAGATTCCACGGCAACAGACGCGGAGCAAAGTGAGCTATATCGGATGAGGAAACCGTACTCTTATAGAGCTCGCCCTCGATTCTTACATTGCGGATAAAATCTTTATACGAGGCCCAATTCTCGCCCCGCAGGACAAGCGACTTGATTCTCACGTCCGAGCGGGCAGCCATAACCTCGAAGTCTCGCAAATCGATAACACCCCTATCGACAAGGAAATGGCCCGTAAAATTCTGCACCATGAAACCACAATGCTCTACGGCAGAGAAATTACGGATATATCCTCCGATACGGCCCTGATCGAGAGTGAAATCATCGACAAGCGCCGTGATGTGTTCGATGTGCATATCACCATAGTCGATACCATAGCCCGGATTACGATGGTCGTGTTGCTCGATTACGAGATTTATATTCTCTAGAAGCACATCATTGACCTTTAGCGAGAAGTCGCTCTTCTTATCATTATCTTTTTTTGAGAGTCGCTGCACCACCTCTTTGATATTCATCGTGCCATCGGGTGTTTCGCGGATATTAAGATAGGCATCGCCGATAGTTCCGTTACGCAACGTGATACCGCGTGCGCCATCAAAACGCGAGAGAAAAACTTTCAATCGGCCCACATAAAGCAGCGTATCTTGCTGATAATCCTCCACATAGAAGTCCTCAACACGAACACTACCCAATGCTCCCAGACGAATATGGCCAATCTCAACACGAGTATCTAACTTCTTGGAAACGAAATCAGTAGCACGATCCACGACAAAGTTCTGCACCGAAGGCAGCTCCACGACCAAAGTGAGCACAATGGGGCAAAATATCAGAAACAATAACGCTACTGATAGCACCTTTAACAATATTTTCGTAACTTTGCGCATGTAACAATGGTCATAAAACCTACAAATGTAACATTTTTCTATTAAAAATAGAAAAAAAACGCCTAAAAGCACACTTATGGATATAACAATTCTTGGCATCGAGTCCTCTTGTGACGACACATCGGCAGCTGTAATACGCAATACGACGCTTCTTTCGAACGTAATTGCGTCACAGGCTGTGCATGTTAAGTATGGCGGTGTGATACCTGAGCTTGCATCGCGCGCACACCAGCAAAACATCATCCCCGTAGTTGACACAGCCTTGAAGGAGGCTGGTGTTACGGCCGATAAAATAGACGCCATAGCCTTCACTCGTGGTCCGGGACTGCTCGGTTCGCTTTTGGTGGGAACATCATTTGCCAAAGGTTTAGCCATTGCAAATAACATTCCGATGGTGGAGGTAAACCACTTGCAGGGACATATTCTCTCGCATTTTGTTGACCTGCCCGACCGCCAACTCCCCCACCCGTCGTATCCGTTCCTCTGTCTGTTGGTAAGCGGCGGACACACTCAGATTGTAAAGGTGTCATCACCCCTTGAGATGGAGATTATCGGAACAACCATCGACGATGCTGCCGGCGAGGCTTTCGACAAGTGTGCTAAGGTGATGGGATTGCCCTACCCTGGTGGCCCTGTCATTGACCGTCTGGCAAAGGAGGGAGATGCCGAGGCTTTCTCGTTCGCAAAGCCCCACGTAAAGGGAGAGTTCGACTACTCGTTCTCTGGCTTAAAGACCTCGTTCCTATATACCCTGCGTGATGCCGTTGCCGAGGACCCCGACTTCGTTGAGAAGCACAAGGCTGACCTCTGCGCATCGCTGCAAAAGACCATTATCGACATATTACTTGATAAGTTAATTAAAGCCACCAAGCGCCTGGGTATTAAAGATGTAGCCATTGCGGGTGGTGTGTCGGCAAACTCTGGTTTGAGAGAGGCTGTAGCCGAGGCTGGCCGTCGTCGCGGATGGCGCACATTTATCCCCGAACTGAAGTTTACGACCGACAATGCTGCAATGATTGCCATTTCGGGTTACTACCGCTATCGTCAGGGAATGATTTCTGGACTCGATGTATCGCCCGTAGCACGATTGGAGGAGATTCTGTAACACAACACACTACTTGATAAGAGGTTGTCTGATTGAAAGGTCAGGCAATTTTTTTGTCTGCTCAGGCGAATAAATAAAGAAATATACAACATTTTATTTCGTTTTTCGGATATTAAAAAATAATTAATTACCTTTGTGATGCTTTTAGCACAAACAGCCCGTAATGGGTAAATTTAATTTATTACAAAATGAAAACATTGAAAATCGGAGACCTGCTTGCCAAAGTACCCATTGTGCAGGGAGGTATGGGCGTAGGCATTTCGTTATCGGGACTTGCCTCAGCCGTAGCCAATGCCGGAGGTGTGGGAGTAATCTCAACTGCCGGATTAGGTGTCATTTATAACAATTTCTCAAAAAACTTTAACGAGGCAAGCATCCACGGCTTACGCGAGGAGCTGCGTAAGGCTCGCGAGAAGACCAAGGGTATCGTGGGCGTAAACATCATGGTTGCCCTCACCAACTTTGCCGACATGGTAAAGACCTCAATC
>CAYLRH010000066.1:0-6864 GCA_964385905.1 uncultured Alistipes sp. | reverse complement strand
TCGCGCTTTTACTTCGTGAAAAGTTATCCGTTTTTTAACCCTCCGCCTGCGCTTCGCCCTTCGTCCGAGAATTTGCTGGCCGCGGTTGGGCTGACGCATGGGAATTTTATTACCATCTTCTTTTGAAAACTATTCTTCTATGCCATCTTCACCACGCCGAAAAATTCGGGACAGTGGAAATTCGGTTCTGCTAACCCAATGGGCGACCAGCTCAGGAAGTGGGCCTTGTCGCACCTATCGCCACACTTGTAGAGGTTGGCCTCAATCTGCTGCGGAGCCCTCTCCAAGCCCAACAACGCAAAGGGAATAACCTCCACCATCCACCAATGCTGGCCCTCGCCACGTGAGTCAATCTTTGCGTGGGGCAATGACCCGAAGCGACGCACGCACGCCATACGCTCCTCGTCGAAGTGGTCGGCATCGGTGCGCGAACGGCGGAAGGCTGCAAGGGCTGTGCCGATGCAGTTCACCTCGAAGTTGAAGTAACCCTCACCCGCGGGATTCTTCACAAAGAACTCCACGCAGCTATCCTCCCACACAGGGCCGTTGCTCTCAAGGCTGACGGCACGCACGTGCTCCTCCTCGACCTCGAACATAATGGCCAAGGCGTCGTCCGAGTGAGCTATGCGGAAGCTCACCCGCGGAGCATAGGGGAACTCGCTCCAGTTCACGCAATCTATGGGGTGACTCTCCAGACGGTCGCGCATGACAAGTCGTATCTCGTCATCACGCAGTTGCTCGATTTTGCGGACGAAGCGTGCCTCAATCTGTTTACGCTGGGCGGTGGCAGGCGGGGTGGCTGTTTTCATTGTTTTGTGGTTAAAAAAACGTTCGATTTCCAAATTTAATCAAATTCCGCGAGAATGGCAAATTTTTTTTGCGTGTCATAAGAATTATGGGTGTTATAAGTGCCATAGGCGCTATAACTCTTATAGCTCATTAACACCTATAAAAAAAGTGCCCGAAAACTCTCGGACACTTTTTCATTTTATGCCTTTGCCACCCAGCGGCATATCAGCCAGCGGTAGAGCAGTAGCATCGCTGCTCCCGACACCAGCCCCGTCACCACGCCTAAGGCAATATCTACGGGGAAGTGGTAGGCTAAGTAGATGCGCGAGTAGCATATCAGCGCCACCGTCACCACCATCAGCCACGTAAACCACCTACGTCCCACAGCCGTAATGGCCAGCACAGCCATCGCCGTCATCGTGGCTGCGTGCCCCGACACGGTGCCGTACTGTCCGCCCTCCTTAACCACGTGGATAAGCCCCTCCAGCTCAGGCGTGTACATAGGTCGCAGGCGCGCCGGGAACGAGGGCCAGAGGTTTTTCAGCAGGCCCGCATGCTTGAATATTCCCGAAATCATATCGCCTAACGCCACAGCACCTCCTGCCGCCACGAGGAAGATAACAACGCCACGCCAGCCGTAGCCACGCCACACCATATATAATATGATGAGGTAGAGCCACGCCCACACGGCGGGAGTCGAGATGGCAAGCATAATCTTATCGAGAGCCGCTCCGCCATCGAAATTCATCCACAGGAACAGAGGATGGTCAAAGGTGTACATATTCGTCTATTTTAAAATGCGGAAGGTTTTACTTTACGCGTTTGCCGCTCGCGTCGAAATGATTATAAATCACAACGGGGCGCTCGCGACGAATACTCATCGTGGGGAACCACATATCCTCAACCGTCAGGCCGCACTTCTCGACAGCCTCCAGGCTGTACTCCAGACGGCCGAAGTTGGCATCGACATTATTCGTGCCGAACGTAAACTTAATGCCGCGAGCCTTCGCCTTCTTGATAATATCGAGGCTGGGAATCTTGTAGCGGGCGCTAATCTCCAGTGCGATGTTATGCTTCTCCAGCACGTCGAGCACACGGTCCACACGCTCATCGGTCCAATACTTGTCGTAGTCGGCATTCATATCGTCGGGGATGTATGTCGCGTTGGCGAAGATGTCGGCAGGCTCGTTGGTGAGAATCTTCACGGTCTGGTCAACAATCTGCTCCATATACTGGTCCATAGTAATGCCATCGCGGATAACCTCCTCGGCACGGTAGATGCGGGCATTGCGCTTCTTGTGGTCGATGATGGTCATAGCGTCGGTGAAGAGGTAGTCGAAGATTCCCAACGCCTCCTGCGAGAAGGTCTGGGTCCACTTTCTACCCTCACCCTGCACACCAAAGAGGAAGGGGTGATTCTTCACCTCCTCGTAGTACTCGCGTACCTCCTTGTCGTCGGCCAGCATACGACCTACACCGCCCTCACCTGCATTGGGAGCCACGCCATAGTTGATACCGTAGTTCATCGACATGGCGTGCGCCTGCTCCTTCGTGAGGCCACCCTTGAGGTGTACGTGCCAGTCAATAACGGGGAAGTCACGCTGCTGGAAGCGGATAACATGGTCGGTCTGCTCGTCAATCGGGGGCATTACAAACTCCGAGAGGTTGCGAGCATCAGCCGCCAAGGTCTGCATATCCAAGTGGCGCACCTTAACGTCGCCCTTCACGCCCTTCAACACAACCTTACCCTTGCCGATAAGCTTCGTAGCGTGTGCTGCCTCGCGGTAGGGCTTCTCAGGCTCGGTGTAGCATACAACATCCACGCCATTCACCTTTACGGCCACGTTCTTGCCACGCACCGCAAGCTCGAAGTCAAACCACTCGCCATCCTCGGCCAACGAACGGTAGAGGTTACGCACGCTGCGCAGACTACCCGTCTTGATTGAGCCGTCCTGTGCGCCATTGCGGATTGTAATCTCATAGCCCGATGTGCCGTCAGAGTGGAAGAGCAGTGCCGCCTCGCCACTCTCTGAGGTCAAGGCCTGACCACGGAGGATAAAGTTTTCGTACTCGGCAGAGGTAGCAAGGCTCACACCCTCGGTAAGTGCAATCTCTCGCTCATCCACCTGCCCATCTTTTGCAAAATAACCGTCGAGTCGGTTGCCTGAGCATCCCACCAAGCTAACCATTGCCACCAGAGCCGCAGCTCCGCGCATCAATCGACCAGAAGTGTTAGAAAAGTTCATAATATTTAAGTTTTAGGTTTTACAGTCAAAGGCTTTTACCTCTTGCTCGAAGAGGTGAGCTGGTAGTATATCTCGCGCACAAAAGCAACAGGCGAAGTGAGCAGAATAATCGAGAGCCACATCTTCCAGCTCAACGGGTGAGTCTGGAATACCTCGCCTCCGACCTGCACGATAAGAATGGTGGTGGCCAAGATGGCTATCGAGATAGAGATAAACTTGGCATTGCTGAACAAGCCGCTGAATATCGACTTGCCCTTGCCGATAACTCTGGCGTTGAACATATTCCACCAGTTGATGACCATGTAGCAGGCGAAGAATACCATCAAATCCATCTTCGAGAGAAGGGTAACAATTACGTTATCACCCAGCTGAGCCTCCAGCGCTGGCAGATGCTCCATGCCCAGCAGCAGCAATGTGCAGAGAGCCCATACGAAGCAGCCAAATCCGAAGATAGCCTTTACCAGCGGGCCGTTGATGATAAACTCCTCACGAGGACGTGGCTTATCCTGCAACACCTTATTGTCGGCAGGCTGTGAGGCCAAAGCAATGGCGGCCAGCGAGTCCATGACAAGGTTTATCCAGAGGAACTGCGTTACGGTGAAGGGCATTCCCACGCCAACGATAGGACCGAAGAGCGCAACCAAGCAGGCCGACACGTTAATCGAGAGCTGGAAGAAGAGGAAGTTCTTGATGTTCTTGTAGAGCGAACGGCCCCACTTTATACCCGTCACAATCGAGGGGAAGGCGTCGTCGAGCAGTACAATATCTGCCGCCTCCTTAGCCACCGACGTACCCGAACCCATGGCGATACCCACATCGGCATAGTTGAGCGACGGTGAGTCGTTCACGCCATCGCCCGTCATCGAGCATACGTAGCCCTTGGCCTGTGTCCACTTCAGAATATCAAGTTTATTGATAGGCGTGCAGCGTGCAATCACATTGGGGAACTCACGGCCATTGACGGGATTCTTAACCGCCTCCATGAAGTCCTTAGCCTCGATTGCCCACACATCCTTGAAGCCGGCCTGACATGCTATCTCCGAGCCTGTGTTGAGGTTGTCGCCCGTCATCATCACCACGTCGATACCTGCGTTGTAACACTTCGTGATAGCCTCCGGCACGTCGCTTCGCACGGGGTCCTCGATAAACCATGTGCCGACATACTCCCACTGCTCGATAATCTCGCCGCTCTGGAGTCTGTCCTGTATATCCTCATAGTCCACCTCGCCTGTGATTGTGGCGGCAGCGATGGCACGACGGCCACGCTGTTGCTGCTGTGCAACCTTGTCGAGGAAGTGCTTCTTGCCGATTATGCGGGCCACCACCTCAGGCGCACCCTTGATGAGAATCATCTCGTCGCGGGTATTGTTGTTCTGCACATAGCTGACCATATATTTGTATGCACTCGAAAAAGGTATGCACGACAGCACTCTGTAATCGTTACGAAGTTGCTCCGAGCGGTCGCGGCCCATAGCCTTGAGTATGGCACTCTCGGTGGGATTTCCCAGCACCTGCTGGTTGTTCGACCACATAGCCGTCGAGTTGAGCGCTCCAACCACGTCGAGCAGCTCCTGCTTCCCATCCACGGCATCGTAATCGACCACGCGCATCATATTCTGTGTAAGCGTACCCGTCTTGTCGGTGAAAATCACATTCACCGCACCGATGGTCTCGCAGGCGTGCATCTTCTTGACCAAGTTGTTCTCCTTGGCCATGGTCTTCATCGAGAAGGCTAATGCCAACGTTACCGACAGGGGCAGGCCCTCAGGAACGGCAACGATGACCACAACTACGGCACCCATCAGGAACTGCACCTCGGCCATAAGAGTCTCCAATGACCACGTGAAAGCGGCATCGCCAAAGGCGAAGTCCCAATGAACAAGGTTGAGAATAAGGAACATAGCGCCCGCTATGCCGAATGCCACCTTGTTGATTACTGCGGCCAGCTCGGCCAATTTTATCTGCAACGGGGTTTGGTTGTCGGTCTCCTCCGATGCCTGACGGGTGGTCTTGCCTATCTCGGTCTGGTCGCCGACCTTTACAACCACGCCCTCGCCCAAGCCCTGCTCGATGTTGGTGCCACGCAGCAGCAGGTTGGGGGCGAAGCCCGAACCTGTGTAGGGCTCATCGATAGGGTACTTGCTCACCGCCACCGACTCACCTGTCATGGCGGCCTCGGCAACCTTCATCTCGGTTGCGGTGAAGAGTTCGATGTCGGCGGGAATCTCGTCACCGGTTGAGAGTACAACCACATCACCCACCACAATCTGGTCCTTGGTAATCTCCACCACTACGCCATTGCGGCGTACCTTAACGGGCTCATAATCCTTGTCCGACTTCATTGCGTCGAACTTCTTCTTGGCGCTATACTCCTGCCAGAATCCCACACCGGTAGCCAGCAACACAGCACAGATGATACCCACCGACTCGGTGTATTCGTTATGGATAAAGCCGAAAACGAGCGAGATGAGTGTGGCAAACAGAAGAATTATGATAATCGGATCCTGAAACTTCTCAAGATAGAGTCTCCACCACGGAGTCTGCGCGGGAGGAGTCAGCAGGTTTACTCCATACTTCTCGCGGGCAGCAATGACCTCCTGGTCGGTAAGACCTTGCTTATTTATCTCTTTCATTTTTAATGTTTTACTCTCTTGATTTCTGCAACAATTCGCCCAGCACCTCGATGCTGTCGGCAATAAGGTCGGGCTGACGCGGTGCCTCGTCGGCAATCTGCAACGTGGTCTCGCCAGAGAGTACCAGCACACCGAAAGCACCAGCGTTGTGGGCCATCTCGATGTCGGTGTAGATGCGGTCACCAACCATAGCCACCTCCTCAGGCTTCACGCCATAACGTGACTGCACACCCGTAAGCATATTGGGGTCGGGCTTACCCAACACGATGTCGGGCTGACGGCCTGTGGCGTGCTCGATGCACTTGCAGATAGAGCCGCAGTCAACCAGCACGGTAGGCAGGTCGGTGGGGCATACGCGGTCGGGGTTTGTAGCGATATAGGGCAGGCCCTGCTGTGCCCAGTATGATGCGCGGCACAAGCGTGAGTACTCCAACGTCTTGTCAAATGCCACAACCAGCACATCGGGACGCTCGTCAGCCGAGTCGGCAACAGACTCAAAGCCCGCCTTCTCGAACTCCGAAATCATCGACGGCGTACCCAAAAGGAACAGACGACGTGCATCGGGGTAGTTGGTTTTGATATAGTCGATGGTAGCCAATGCTGTGGTGTACATCTCCTCCTCGGTGGCCTCAATGCCCATACCCGCGAGCTTCTTGAGGTAGTCGGGGATAGATGTTGAGGGGTTGTTCGTCAGGAACGAGTAGGTGATACCCATCTCGCGCAACGAATTGAGGAAAGGAATGGTGTAATCGAACAACGACATACCCATATAGATAGTGCCGTCCATATCGAGCGCCACGTGGCGAATATGTGCCAGACGAGCCTTCAGCTCCTCGGCATCATAAATCGAACGAAATTTGTTAAATGTCATAACTTTATTGTATTTTTGATATTTTTATTTTGGTTGTAGGTGTTATAAATTACGTCATTGCGAGAACTATTATT
Source organism: uncultured Alistipes sp. (assembly GCA_964385905.1). Lineage (GTDB taxonomy): Bacteria > Bacteroidota > Bacteroidia > Bacteroidales > Rikenellaceae > Alistipes. The sequence continues at coordinate 251 of CAYLRH010000066.1, read as the reverse complement.
TTAGGGCGTTGCTTATACAAAATCAGCCTCTATAAACGTTCGTGGCAATCTACCTTTTCAAAAATTCCCTGCCTGATGCAGAAAAATTCTTTTACCACCTTTTGTCACACAAAAGGTGGTGCCAAAATGTGCGCGGTGACAAGTTTTCGGGGTCGAAAGCTTGTCGTCGGTAAAACGGACGCCTTCGCGCTTTTACTTCGTGAAAAGTTATCCGTTTTTTAACCCTCCGCCTGCGCTTCGCCCTATTTCCG
>CAYLRH010000065.1:5794-6890 GCA_964385905.1 uncultured Alistipes sp. | reverse complement strand
GGGGTGTACGTTGCGGCCCTGAATCTCGATAGTGGCAGCTGCCGCGTTGAAGTTTTCATACTCCAGCTCGCCCTCGGCGCTACCGTCCATCGTGTAGGCGAAGTCAGCACCAAAGGCCGCTACATCGAAGTAATCCACACCACGACCAATCTCCTCGTCGGGAGTGAAGCCGATGCGAATCTTGCCGTGAGCAATCTCAGGGTGAGACATCAGGTACTCGGCAGCTGTCATAATCTCGGCACAGCCAGCCTTGTCGTCAGCACCCAGCAGGGTAGTGCCATCGGTGTGGATAAGTGTGTGGCCAACAAAGTTCTTCAACTCAGGGAAGTCCGCCACCTTCATCGTAAGTGAGCCATTCAACGGAATATCACTACCGTCGTACTCCTCAATGGTGCGGGGCTTTACATCCTTGCCACTCATATCGGGAGCGGTATCCACGTGGGCAATGAAGCCAATCACGGGGGCATTCTCGTAGCCTTTCGTTGCGGGGATTGTACCCATCGCATAGCCGTACTTATCTACCGTCACATCCACCATACCAAGTGTGCGCATCTCATCGGCCAAGTAATTCAGCAGAACGAGCTGCTTGTCGGTCGAGGGGAATGTTGTGCTGTTCTCGTCAGACTGCGTGTCGAACGAAACGTATTTCAAAAATCTATCTTTCAGTTCCATATCTTACTTTTTATAATGTTTTACTCCTCTTTCTTTGCCTTCATTGTGTGCCAAGCCATATATGCAATCAGTGCCACGTACATCACAAGGCCCAACCACTCGGCGCCCTTCGATGCTGCCCACTCGGTCATAAACCACTCAACGCCCACGAACTTCAATACGGCCGATACAACGCCCATCAAAGCACCTCCAGCGATGAATCCCGATGCAATCAGAGTACCACGGTCAAAGCGAGCCTTGTTAAGCGCCTCATCCTTCGAACGAGAAGATACAAACCATGCCACAAGACCTCCCACAACCAGCGGAGCATTCAAATACATAGGAATAAACATACCCAACGAGAATGCCAATGCAGGAACACCGATAGCTGTCAACACGAGAGCCAATGCCGCACCCATAAAGTAGAGAATCCACGGTGTAGAGC
>CAYLRH010000065.1:0-5784 GCA_964385905.1 uncultured Alistipes sp. | reverse complement strand
GCCCGTCATCAGAGGCTGGATAACAGCTGCCATAGCATTTGCCTGGGGAGCAACCAAAGCCTCCTCGCCTGTGAAGCCGTATGTGTCGTTCAATACAATCATTACGCCCGCTACGGTAGCTGCCGACACGAACGTGCCGAGGAACTTCCAACCCTCCTGCTTCTTGGGGGTTGTGCCGAGCCAATAACCAATCTTAAGGTCGGTAATAAAGCCTCCCGCCATCGAGAGTGCGGTACATACCACGCCACCGATGATAAGAGCCGCTGTCATACCCTCCTTGCCGTTAAGACCGATGCTTACCAATACCAATGAGCTGAGAATAAGCGTCATCAAGGTCATACCCGATACGGGATTTGTACCCACGATAGCAATAGCATTAGCCGCCACGGTAGTGAAGAGGAATGCGATTACGAATACAATCAACAGTGCCACAATACTCTGCATTCCGTTGCCCAGCAAGCCGAAGTGGAAGAATACCCAGCAAGAGATAAGCGCTGCAATCAACACAGAGAGAATAAGTTTCATCGGCAAATCGCGCTGTGTACGCTCAACGGCAACTGCTGCGCCGCCCTTCTTCGATGTAAGCTCGCTCACGGCCAAGCCCACCGCCTGACGAATGATGCCCGCCTGACGGATGATACCAATCAAACCAGCCATTGCGATACCACCGATACCGATAGGACGACCATAGTCTGTAAAGATGCTCTCAGGTGTGAGTGCCGCAGCATCGGGAGCGATAGAACCAATCAATGGCACAATCAAGAACCATACAAGGCATGAGCCTGCGGTGATGATTACGGCATACTTCAGGCCGATGATGTAACCGAGTCCCAAAACGGCTGCGCCTGTGTTGAGCGAGAATACTACCTTGAACTTGTCGGCACACATCACGCCAAACTCGCTGATGCGGGTAGATACAACCTCAGTCCACGCACCGAAAGTGCTGACAGCGAAGTCGTAAAGACCACCTATCAAACCTGCTACTGCAAGTAACTTCGCCTGATTGCCACCCTTCTCGCCCGACACCAAAACCTCGGTTGTAGCGGTAGCCTCGGGGAAGGGATATTTGCCGTGCATATCCTTAACGAAATACTTTCTGAAGGGGATAAGCAACACAATACCCAACACACCACCAAGCAGTGATGAGAGGAAAATCTGATAAAATTGTGCATCAAGTCCGAGGATGTAGAGCGCAGGAAGAGTGAAGATTGCACCTGCTACGATAACACCCGAAGATGCTCCGATAGACTGAATAATGATATTCTGGCCCAACATATTCTTCTTACCGAGGGCAGTACCCATACCCACAGCGATGATGGCAATGGGGATAGCAGCCTCGAATACCTGTCCTACCTTCAAGCCGAGAAAGGCTGCGGCAGCCGAAAATATGATAGCCATAATGATACCCATCGTTACCGAGTAGGGCGTAACCTCTGCCGGAGTTGTCGATGCCGGCATTAAGGGCTTGTACTCTTCACCTGGCTTAAGCTCGCGATAAGCGTTGTCGGGAAGCGATACATTCTGTTTTTGCTGTTCCATAGTATTGAATTTTTATAGTTTTTCTCTTTTGTTAGGTCTATACGCCAAGCGTTACAGCATATATTCTTACAAATGTAAGAATTTTTGTTAAAAAAAAGCAGAATATTACAACGAAAAAGCCCCAACAAAAATGAATTGCTGGGGCTTATCAGTCTTAAGACGAAGAATTGATTAAATATGTTTCTCTCCGATGTCGAACTTTATGTCGTCGATATATTTCTTTATATTCTGCTCCTCACTTCGCGGGCAAATCATCAGAACATCGTCGGTATCAACCACAATATAATCGCGTAATCCATTGATTACGGCTATCTTATCGTCGGGAATAGATATGATGGAGCTTCGCGTATTGTATGTGTAACATCTCTCATGTGACTTGGTGTTTGCATAACGGTCCTTACGTGAATGTTGATACACCGAACCCCACGTTCCAACGTCGCTCCAACCGAAATCGCCACAACGCACATAAACGTTGTCCGCCTTCTCCATAATTCCGTAATCTACCGAGATGGATTTACACTCCGAAAAAACCTGCTCGATGGCCTTCAGCTCACGCTCAGTGCCGAGGTCATCGGTAATGGCTGCAAAGAGTGCATGATGTTCGGGCAGATGCTTCTCGAAAGCCTTTACGATACTCTCAACAGTCCAGACGAATATACCTGAATTCCAGAAGAACTCTCCACACTCAACAAAAGTCTGAGCAAGCTCTAAATGAGGCTTTTCCGTAAAACACTTAACGCGACTGATGAGGTCGTTGTTTGACTTCTGAATATAGCCATATCCTGTCTCTGGACGGCTGGGACGAATACCCACGGTCATCAACGCATCGTTGCGCTCGGCGTACTCCATACACTCGTTGATAATGCCATAGAATTCGGTCTCATTTACAATCAAATGATCCGCAGGTGTGACAATCATCCTTGCATTGGGATTTTTCTTCTTCAGGGTGTATGCGGCATAGGCAATACATGGCGCAGTATTACGACCAATAGGCTCACACAACACCTGATTCTCGTTCAGCTCAGGAATATGCTCCAAAACCAACTCCTTATACGCGCCATTGGTCACAACCAAAAAGTTCTCGGCAGGCACAATAGGGAGGAAACGCTCAAACGTTGAACGAATAAACGATTTTCCTATTCCAAGAATATCGAGGAACTGTTTCGGCATATGTTTTCTGCTCATTGGCCAGAAGCGAGTACCGATTCCGCCAGCCATAATCACGCAAAAGGTGTTATTATTCATACTTTATATAAAAAAGATTTTTAAGAATTATACAAAGATAAAAAATTATTCGTAAATTTGCCGAATATTATGACTTTTTATTGACAAAAGATGAAGATAAGACTCTTTACGATACCAAATATGCTGACACTTGGCAACTTAGTGTGCGGTGCAAGTGCTGCCATCGCTTTGTTGGCTCATGGCGATTTTGAATTGGCTTTCTGGTTGGTTGTTGCTTCGGCTGTGTTCGATTTCTTCGATGGCTTTGCCGCACGCCTGTTGAGAAGTACTTCAGCTATCGGCGTTCAGCTTGATTCATTGGCCGACATGGTATCATTCGGCGTGGTGCCAGCTGTTGCAATGTTCTGCTGGTATAACGATGCGGCACAGATGTCGCAACTCTCTGATGGTATTATTAATGCAGGCGCTTACCTCACGTTGATTATAGCTGCTTTTTCGGCATTGCGATTGGCCAAGTTCAATATTGACGATACGCAACATGCCGAGTTCTGCGGCCTTCCTACGCCCGCAAATGGACTCTTCTGCTTGTCGCTTGCAATGCTTGCATCGATGGGTGAGATAGCGCTGGCTAAAGAGGTGATTTTGATTATTGCCATCGTTATGGCTTGCATGTTAATCTCGCCTGTTAGAATGTTCGCCTTGAAGTTTAAGGGCTTCGGATGGAAAGGTAATGAGACTCGTTACTCGTTCATTGCTATATGCTTGGCAATGATTATTTTATTCACAAAGTTTGCCGTTCCGTCTATAATATTGCTCTACATCGTGATTTCGTCAGTTCGCTGGGCAATAAATTCACGAAAAGAGTAGTTTAACATTTATTTAGAGTCGGAAACGCAGATGAGATTGAGAATGCAAATATTTACGATTATGGTGGTGGCAATCTGTTCGTTGCTTCCCTCGTCGGTATTTGCGCAGCTCGACGCACGAGCTATCTCTCGAGCTCAACGAAACGGTCAGGAGGTAGGCTTGGGTGGAGCAAATCCTTTTGACACCGCAACAGAAGAGGGCACTGAGCAACAGGACTCAAGCTCGGTGCGTCGTATTCGCAAACCCTTGGAGTCGTATTATTTCAGCGACTCGATTCGTGCCCTGCCGAATTTCATGTGGAATGTCGATCGTAATATGAACGATGTCGATATCCAGCCGTTGGATACCACGTTGATGAACTGGCGTATAGACTATCCCTATTATCTCAAAGGTATAGGTGATATGACGCTCGGCGGTCTGGGACAATCTACCTTGCCGTTCAACTATTTTGACCGTCCGACAAGCCCCGACTTTACATTTGCGCAGTCGTATGATGCCTATACATACCGCATGGATAATGTTCCCTTCTACAACTCAAAGACTCCATACTTGAATTTCATGTATCTTGAGTCGGGCCAGAAGCGTTATCGCGAGGAGCATTTTGAGGTTACAACAGCGCATAACATATCGCCCACAACAGGCTTTAATGTGAGCTACAAGGCGCGTGGCACAAAGGGCCTATACGATTGGCAACGCACGACCAACCACAACCTGTCGGCTGCATTCTCTCATACGGGAAAACGCTATTCAGTACATGCTGCATATATCAACAACCGCATAACACAGCGTGAGAATGGTGGTGCCGTAGGTCGATGGGCCGTAGCTGACACCATATACGAACATCCGTCGGGAGTGCCGATGAAGCTGGCTGCCGCTGAAGCTGAAAACTCTTATCGCAACAATTCGTTCTTCGTAAAGCAGGCATTTGCCATTCCGTTGCAGCCTGTTACCGATTACGATTTCTCGTTGGCGGATTTGTCGGCCATATATGTTGGTCACATTTTTGAATACAACACATGGAGTAAGCTCTATACTGATAAATATGCCGAATTCACCAACGAGCGTGGCTCGATTGATGAGAATGGCGAGTATGTGCCTACTCAGGATGTATATTATAAGAATTGGTATATATCACCCGAAGAGTCTCGTGACTCAATACGCGAGAGGGTGGTATCTAATCGCTTTTTTGTTGAAGCTCAGCCGTGGGACCGCAATGGTGCCGTAGGTCGCCTTGGTGGAGGTGTGGGTATTGATATGTATGCCTACTCGCAATTTGGCTTTGGGGACTATATAGGCGGTAAGCAGGGCAAGGTCAAGGAGACTGCATGGTATGCTTACGGAGCAATCAGCGGAAAGGTTAAGAAGGTTGCCGATTGGGGTGCTGACGTCAAGTACTACCCGTCGGGCTATAGGAGCGGAGATTTTGAACTTAATGCACGTATTGCATTGACGGCAAAACTCCGAGGTCGTCCGATTACTCTCTCGGGCCGATTCTCACAGACGAAGAGATCGCCCTCATATTGGGAGAATAATCTATTCTCGAACCACTATGTGTGGTCCAACTCCTTTAATCAGGAGGATGAAACTCGTTTAGAGGTATCGCTTAAAATTCCCGACTATGCTTTTGAGGTCGGATTTTGGCAGGGCTTGGTCAATAACAAAATCTATTACGATGCCCAGAGCCATGTTGCACAATCGAGTGACGCGATTTCTCTTACGAGTTTGTATGCTCGCAAGGATTTCCGCCTTGGCGGATTTCATTTCGACCACAGGGTATTGTTACAGTGGAGCACAAATCAAGAGGTTATTCCCGTTCCATTATGTAGTGCCTTTCTCTCATACTACTACGAATGTTGGGTGGAGAGAAACAAGGTGTTGCGCCTGCAAATAGGTGTCGATGGTCGCTTTAATACATCGTATTATGCGCCTTCGTACAATCCTGCTCTTGCAACGTTCTACAATCAGCGCGAATACGAGGTGGGTGATTATCCCTATCTGGATGTATTCCTTACGGCTAAATGGAAGAGAATGCGCATTTTCTTGAAGTATCAGCATGTGAATTGTGGACTGTTTGGTAATGGTCAATATTTTACGGCTGCCGGTTACCCGCAAAATCCGGGTATGTTCAAGATGGGTATTTCGTGGGGATTCTATGATTAGTGTGCTGTATTGTGCGGTGTGAACTGCCCGCAA
>CAYLRH010000064.1:0-7034 GCA_964385905.1 uncultured Alistipes sp. | reverse complement strand
TTATCGAGGAGTTCCGTCTGCAAAAAGTGCGCAAAAGTTACGGTAATCAGCTCTCGGGAGGTGAGCGTCGCCGTACGGAGATTGCCCGCGCCGTGGCCATCAACCCTTCGTTCATTCTTTTGGATGAGCCGTTTGCGGGTGTGGACCCTATTGCTGTGGAGGATATTCAGAGCCTCGTGGCTCCGCTTAAGCAGAAGAATATCGGCGTAATCATCACCGACCACAACGTTGATGAGACTTTGGAGATTACCGACCGTACCTACCTGCTTTACGAGGGCAAAATCCTGAAGACTGGTACTGCCGAGGATTTGGCCAACGACGAGATGGTACGCAAAGTATATTTGGGAAAGAACTTCCAGTTGCGTGGCCGCAAGAGTGCCACCATGGAGCGTATCGAAGCCGAGCAGCGAGCTGCAGCCGAAGCGGCTATGCAGACGATGAGCGAACAAGAAGAAAACCAACAATAACCATATATGGATAAATATGTCAGTTTGGGGAGTGTCAATGGCATCATAACTCCTCCAAGCTCAAAAAGCTATGCACAACGCGCCATCGCCCTCGCACTTTTAGCCGAGGGACGTACCATATTGCGCAATATCGAATTTTGCAAAGATACCCGCTCGGCACTAAGATGCATCGAGGCTCTGGGTGCAAAGGTAGAGTTTTTAGACGACAGCACCTTGGCGATAAACGGTGGACTCAATCCGCAGTCAGATACGCTGCATGTTGGCGAATCGGGGCTTGCCACACGCCTTTTTACACCCATAGCATCACTTAATCGCACGCCTATTACTATTCAAGGCGAGGGTACACTACTCTATCGTCCTATGTCGATGATGATTGAGCCACTGCGTCAGCTGGGAGTAACGGTGCGTGATGGCGGAGGCTATCTTCCTATCGAGGTGCAAGGCCCTATCCATGGCGGAGAGATATGCGTTGATGGCAGCATTTCTTCACAATTTATCACAGGATTATTATTGGCACTGCCTCTTGCCGAGGAGGACACGACACTTCACGTGGACTCACCCGTATCTACACCATACATAGACATGACCATCGATACGGCTCGCCGTTTCGGCATTGAAATCATGCACAACGAGGGCGACTACTCGGAGTTCTTCATCGAGGGCGCACAAAAATATACTCCTGCCGACATCGCCATCGAGGGCGACTGGAGCGGAGCCTCAACGATGCTTGTCGCGGGCGCTATTGCCGGAAAGGTAACGGTGAAAAATATCTCTACTCTATCCAAACAGGCCGATACAGCCATCTGCCGAGCTTTGGAGCGTGCCGGTGCAGGTATTATCATCGAGCATGACAGCATAACCATATCAAAACGTCCTTTGCGGGCATTTGAGTTTGATGCGACAAACGCCCCCGACCTCTTCCCTGCCCTTGCAGCGTTGGCTGCTGCAGCCGAGGGTGAGAGCGTAATCATCGGTACCGACCGCCTGCGTCACAAGGAGAGCGACCGAGCCGAAACCATTCGTCAGGAGTATGAGAAATTGGGTATAGAGATAGATATCAGCGAAGATAATATAATGCGAATCCGCGGCGGAGAGATAAACCCTGCTACAACCTTCAGCCACAACGACCACCGTATAGCTATGTCGTTGGCCGTATCGGCTCTGCGCTGCAAGGGCGAGGTGAAGATTGAGAATGCCGAGTGTGTGGAGAAGAGCTACCCCACATTCTTTGAGGATTTGGAATCAATAATTGTACGATAATGAACTCTTGGGGAGATATATTCAGAGTAACCATCTGGGGCGAGTCACATGGCGCACAGGTGGGTGTGAGCATTGACGGCGTACCTGCTGGTATAATGCTCTGTGAGGAGGATTTCGTGGCAGACTTAGACCGTCGTCGTGCTGGTGCAGCAGGCACCACACCACGTAAGGAGGGCGACGTGCCACACATCGTATCGGGTGTATATAACGGATATACAACAGGGTCGCCTCTTACCATCGAGTTCCTGAACGAGAATACCCGCTCAGGCGACTACAAAAACCTTATAACTCACCCACGTCCATCACACGCCGACTGGGTGGCACAGAAGAAGTGGAACGGTTATAACGATCCACGTGGCGGAGGTCACTTTTCGGGACGTATTACACTCGGATTGGTTGCCGCAGGTGTTGTAGCAAAGAAGATTTTGGGCCAGAGTGTTGAGTTCCTGACAGAAATCACCGAGATTGGCGGAGAGTGCAACAAAGATAAGTTTGCAGATGTAATCGAGCAGGCTCGCATGGCGCAGGACTCTATTGGAGGCGTTGTTGAGTGTCGCGTAAAGGGCGTAGAGGTAGGTCTTGGAGAGCCGTTCTTCGACTCGGCCGAGAGCCTTATGGCGCACTTGCTGTTCTCAGTTCCCGCAGTTAAGGGTGTTGAGTTCGGAGATGGATTTGAGGTGGCACGTAAGCGTGGCTCGGAGAACAATGACTGCATCGTCGATGCTGATGGCACAACTGCAACAAACCACGCAGGAGGTATTGTCGGAGGTATAACCAACGGCAACGACATTGTAGCACGAGTGGCCGTAAAACCCACCCCATCAATATCTTGCGAGCAGTCCACATTCAATTTCGAGGCGGGACGTGTAGAGCCATTGGTTATCAAGGGTCGCCACGATGTGTGCATCACACTGCGTGCCGCCGTTGTCATTGAATCGGCCATTGCCATAGCGCTGGCAGACCTTAAACTACGTGCATAGCATGAGAGCCACGCGTGCCGAGATTATCCGCTACATCGTTCAAAGCATATCTTCACTCTATGACCAGAACGAGTGTAGGCATATTGCACGCATGGTAGCCGCTGCATTAAGCAATGAGCCTGAGTCAAAATACCTTATCGAGCCCGACCAGATAATCGAGATAGAGGGCATCGAGGAGTGTGTCAACGAGTTAAAAAATGCCCGTCCCGTACAATACATCATCGGCCACGCTGACTTTTACGGTGAAGAGTTCGCAGTACGTGAGGGAGTCTTAATCCCCCGTCCTGAAACCGAGGAGCTGGTAATGTGGGCAATGGAGTGTGCCGAGGGGATAAATAATCCAAGAATCTTAGACGTTTGCACCGGCAGCGGATGTATAGCCATTGCACTAAAAAAGCGACTGAAAGGCGCAACAGTCACGGCCATAGACCTGTCCGATAGGGCATTGGAGATTGCCAAAGAGAATGCCTCGCAGTTAAATGCCGACGTAGAGATTGTAAAGGATGATGCATTGAAGGGCTTGCAGACTATGCAAGAGCGCAGGTTCGATATAATAATCTCAAATCCGCCATATATCCCACAATCGGAGATGGCGGCCATGCATCTGAACGTTACCCGCCACGAGCCTCACATGGCATTGTTTGTTGACGACAACGACCCTCTTATCTTCTACCGCGAAATAGCTCGCGCGGCAAAAAGATTACTTACAGAAGATGACTTCCTGCTCTTCGAGATTCATGAGACATTAGCCTCGCAGACAGCCGAGATGTTGCACTATGAGGGATTCTGCGAGATAGAGTTACGCCACGACTTCCGACAAAAACCACGTATGATATGTTGCCGACCAAGCCAAAAGTAAAACGTACGAAGAGTGCCGCACAGGCTCTCGCATCGCTTATGCGGTTGTGTGCCCGTGCCGAACGCTCATCGGGTGATGCCATGCGACTGATGGCAACGTGGGAGGTACCTTCTCTAGAAAGGCAAGATGTTTTACAACGCCTTATTCGCGAAAAATTCATCGACGACAGCCGTTATGCCGAGGCCTTTGTTCGCGAGAAGAGCAACCTCAGCGCATGGGGCGAATATAAAATCAAGGCTGCCCTACGCCGTAAGGGCATAGCCGAAAGCATAATAAATCAAGCTCTACAACAGCTCTCCGCAGGACAAAATGCGGAACGCCTTATGGAGCGCCTAAAACGTAAATTACGTACCACAAAGTACGATACGGCATACCAACTGAAGACTAAACTTATACGTCATGCCATCTCGCTCGGTTACCCGATGGACGAGTCGCTAAGATGCGTAGAGGAGGTGATGCGTGATATTAACACCGACGAAGAATGCGACGACTTCTTATTTTAGCTATATCATTATGTTGCGCCCTGACTGGCTCGGCGCAAAAGTTAGACCCCGCATATTATGACTACCCGCTACGAAATGTAGCCGGTTACTATTCGGCCAACTTTGGCGAGATGCGACCTAACCACTTTCACGCAGGAACAGATTTCAAGACCGATGGTGTAGAGGGCAAGCCAGTTATTGCCGTTGCTGATGGCTATGTATCACGTGTATCACAGTCGCCCACGGGATATGGATTAGCATTGTACGTAACCCACCCCAATGGCACCACATCGGTATATGGTCATCTATCGCGCTTCCGCAAGGATATTGCCGACTTTGTCTTTTCGGAGCGACACCGCCTCAAGCAGAGTCGTGTGGATTTATACTGCAAGCCCGACCAATTTATAGTAAAACGTGGCGAGGAGATAGCAAAGTCGGGAAATACGGGTTCTTCGCAGGGCCCGCACCTGCACTTTGAGATACGTGACTCGAAGACACAGAAAACGCTCAATATAATATCGCAGAAGATTGTCACTCCGAAAGATGATATTTCGCCCTACATAATGAAGATTCATTATGCAGAGGTCGATACCCTGCGAGGCGTACCCTGCCACAGCAAGCTGACCACCTACGCAGTTCATAAAGCCGATGCAAATACCTACCGCACGGCACAAAAGAGCCCAATAAAGGTTGGCCGCAAAGGTTATTTCATCGTGGAGACCTCCGACCGCAAGAACGATGTGGCCAACACCTACGGAGTGTATAATATGGTGGCAAAGTTAGATGGTAAAGCGATATTCGAGTATCGCAACGACGGTTTCCCGTTCGACCTGTCGCGTTACTGTAATGCCGTATCACACTACCCCATTCAGCGTCGCTCGCGTAATGAGGCTATGCGTGCTGCTATGTTGCAGGGTGGCACCGACTACTTCTACCCCACGCTTGTAAATCGAGGGCTGGTAACAACATCGGCAGGAGAGGAGCGAAAGATGGAGTTTATCATCACCGACGACTGCGGCAACACCTCTACTCTCGAATTCAACATTGTAGGAAAGCCCGACAATGATTGTTTCAAGGGAGAGATTGACGACGATGCCATCGTTGTTGAGCATAACCGCGATTTCGCCCACAAGGTGGACGATACGTTTAGTGTTGTTATCGCTAAAGGCTCACTCTATGAGTCTATTGCGTTGGAGGTCGAGCAATCAGACGTGGCGATTAAGTCCGACTCTACGATAAAGGTACTCTCACCCGCATATCGTATTCACGATGACAACACCCCTTTGCAGAAATCCATCGGGCTTGTTTTCACTCATCCTGTCGAGGAGCGCCTGCAACCATATACAGTCATGGCGTCAGTGAGTGCCAATGGCTATCTGTCAAATGCAGGAGGCCGCTATCGTCACAACCGCCTAACGGCTCGCACCAGCAACTTTGGCACCTACTGCCTTGTGGCAGACACCACTCCGCCTACCATCCGTCCGCAGTTTGAAGATGGAGCCGATTGCAGAGGCCGAGAGCGGATTGCCTTCCGCCTGTCGGACAACTTTTCGGGCGTATCATCCTACAACGTATATATTGACGGCAAATGGGTGGCTATCGACTATGCCCGCTCACGCGCGTGGGTGAACCTGAAGGCTGAAGGAATCTCAGGTGGAAAGAGCCATAACATAGAGATTGTTGTGAAAGATGCTTGCGGCAACACCTCAAAATGGCAAGGAACAATCGTAAGATAGTGTGGTTTAGATTTTTTTGACTATCTTTATGCCAATAACACAAACAATAATAACTATTAACCCGACCCATTATGATTAAAAAGAGCCTTATGACTCTTATGGCTGCCGCAGCAGTAGCCTTTGCAGTCATTAACGTATCGTGTACGAACTGTACAACGGCCGAGCAGGAGGAGTTTTCACCTGCCGATTATGTAAACCCGCTGGTGGGAACACTCTCGGAGTTTGCCCTCTCAACGGGTAACACCTACCCAGCCATTGCGCGCCCTTGGGGTATGAACTTCTGGTCGCCCCAGACCGGCAAGATGGGTAACGGATGGATGTACACCTACACAGCCCACAAGATTCGCGGCTTCAAGCAGACACACCAGCCCAGCCCCTGGATTAACGACTACGGCCAGTTCTCACTTATGCCCGTTGTAGGTGCGCCCGAATTTGATGAGGACAAGCGTGCCAGTTGGTTCTCGCACAAGGGTGAGGAGGCAAAGGCTTACTACTACAAGGTATATCTCGCCGAGCACGATGTTGTGACGGAGTTCTCTCCCACCGACCGTGCTGCATTGTTCCGCTTCACATTCCCGCAGTCGGAGCAGTCGTATGTGGTGGTTGACGCCTTCAATCGTGGCTCATACGTGAGCATTGACAAGCAGAACAACCGTATCATCGGTTACACAACACGCAACAGCGGCGGCGTGCCCGAAGATTTCAAGAACTACTTTGTTGTTGAGTTTGACAAGCCTTTCGAGTACGTACACACCTTCGTAAATGGTGAACTGACAGACGCCACCGAGCAGCAGGAGAACCACGTGGGTGCCGTTATCGGCTTCAAGACCAAGAAGGGTGAGGCTGTACACGCCCGCGTAGCATCATCATTCATCAGCCACGAGCAGGCAGCTTTGAACCTCAAGGAGTTGGGTGATGACTCATTGGAGGAGCTCAAGGAGAAGGGCCGTCAGGCGTGGAACGATGTGCTGAGCCGTATCGAGGTTGAGGGTGGTAACTTAGACCAGTACCGCACATTCTACTCGTGCCTCTACCGTGCTACGCTCTTCCCGCAGAAGCACTACGAGATTGACGCCAACGGTGAGGTTGTGCACTACAGCCCCCACAACGGCAAGGTTGAGAAGGGTTACTTCTACACAGGCACAGGCTTTTGGGATACATTCCGCAGCTTGTTCCCATTGTTGAATATGCTCTACCCCTCGGAGAATCTGAAGATGCAGGAGGGATTCGTTAACGTATATAAGGAGAGC
>CAYLRH010000063.1:0-7099 GCA_964385905.1 uncultured Alistipes sp. | reverse complement strand
ACTATATTTCAATAAATTCAAAGAACACTCCCAAATTTTAATGGGACAGTAGTGAGTGGCAGTAATCTTTTTATCTTCAAAAACACGGGCGAGTTTATCAAAAAATTTCCTAAAGGCCGTGGCCCCAGTGAGTTTATGGGCGCAATGGATATTTTGGTAGATGAGCCGACGGGAAGAGTTGAAGTGCTATCAGGAGTATCTATATATTGTTACGATGCTGATGGCCGATTCCTCGAAAAGAGAGATTTACCCAAAGTAAATGTACTCGCGTTTGAGAAAATCGGGGGTGATTATCTCCTTTATACGCCACGAATAACGGAGCAAAATAAACACTATTATCGATTGTATAATTGTACTACTAAAACAGAAAAAAGATTCTTGGAGGGTATGGAATTACCTGTTGTTGATATTAAACCAAATATCTTTAAGGATGTTACGGGACGTGTCTGTTTTAAAGGAATGTATGGCGATGCAATTTATACACTCGACGAGAACAAAGAGTGCGTTGCGGTAACTACACTCGCTCCGTTCCTGAATGAGATGCCATCTGGCAATTTTAAAAGATTATCGGATTTAGCTAAATCGTTAGGAAATGAGTATGCTCTCTTCAGTGGGGTGAAGAATTTCGGCTCGCGATTATGGGGAATGAGTGTTTCGGGTGAAAAGAATTATGACATTATCTATGATAGCAAAACGCAAACGACATATAAGAATTTGTTTAACTCTATGAGGGGTATAGATTGCTTAGGTTGCTATGATGGTTGGTGGTATTATACAATTTATCCACATATGGTTGCCGAGATTAAGGATAATTGCCCCAATAACGAGCATGTGGATAAGATAACCAAGTCGCTCGAATCTTTAGTGGAAGATAATCTTGAAGATGGTAATCCGTTGATTATAAAGCTGAAGTATAAGATTTGAAAACTGAGTCTGAGATGCAATAGCATCTCAGACTTCATAATATAGTTGCATCCCAAACCGAGATTCACGAGTTTCGAGGACTGCTTACTGTTTTGGGCGGTGTGGAATGAAAATTCTGCACCGTTTCTGTTTTTTGTGGATATGTGAAAAAATGTTATTTTTGTAATAAGAGAAAATCATTCAAAGAATTATTCATCTCGGCTCAGCATATAGCTGCATTGGCAGCATGTAGATTCAATATGATAGATAGTTAAAATGTATAAGACAATGAAATCCGGACTCTCATTTATCATTGCAGTATTATGCGCAGTAAATGTGTCTGCGCAGCAGGTTACAACATTTGAAATGCGTTATCTCAATAGCGATGCAAAAGCAAATGGAGTAACCGATTTCCACGGTGAAACAGAAGTCTTTGACACCGAGCAACGAGTCGAGGCATTGAACAATTATGCCAATTACGCCTCAAAGTTTTGGGGTGATTCAGAACTTAATACTCCGCTGTTTAGCGATGATGAGGTACGCAAGCGTGTGGCACATATAAAGCCTCAGCCCACAACAAGTGTCCGTCGCACAATCTCGTTGGATGAGTGGCGTGCGTATGGATATAAGAGTGATAAGGAGCAGGCCCAGAAGCAGAAATGGCAGCAGTGGACAAGCGGTGGCGCACACATTGGCGATGGAGTGTTGCTGCTTGATGGTGCTGCAACCGCGCCTGCAATCGAGCCGATCGATTGGCGCTTTAGAATAAAATGTAGTTTGCGAGATGTTCCCTCACAACTTAAAATATCATTTGGGGGTGAGTCAAGTAGCTCGATTGATGTTCTATTGTCGGAGTCCGAGGTGAAGGCTTTTGAGGGCAAGACAACTTACGTTAAGAATGCCAATAATATAAAATATTTTGAGATTTATGGTGATATAGAGAATCGACGGATGTTCGTCTCCTCGGAGAGTAATACCATTTTGGAATTCCCTCTAAGCGAGGAGTTTGGTAATAAGATTACGTCGTTCTCGATGTCGGCCACAGATGGTCGTGCTACAATTGATAAACTCTCGTTTTATAGTTTTGTGCGCAATGAATCGAATACTCGAATGCCGTATATTACAAAACTTCATTTCGATGAGGATTTTAATGCAATCCCATCAATGGATGGTTGGTATGACGCGGAGTATGACGACTCGCAGTGGGAGCTTGTTACGCTACCTTCGGTACACGGCGGCCAGAGTGTTGCAGACGAGAGCTATTATTTGCGCACAAAGATTAAAATAGGTGATTTCAAACATGCGGAGCTTCAGATGGAGGCTCTTGACCCCGCCGGAGAGGTATGGATTAATGGCGTTCCGGCAGCTGTGTTGAAGGGACGTGAGCCGAAGAGTGTAGATGTAGGTGAATTTCTTATTCCGAATAAGGAGAATGTAATTGCCGTACGCGTAAAACCATATTACGCAAACTATCCGATGCAACATACTCCATCCGATAGATATATCGGTTGGTTTTTGGGCCGAACGAAACTTATTCTTACAAGCCATCAGGCGCATATAACGCAAGGGTTGGTGCATACCATATCTCTTGACCCTAAGAGTGCCGTGCAGGCTCACAAGATTGATATTCGCAACGAGGATGTATTTGTGAAGAAAGCGTTGCTGGAGGTTAACTATTATCCCTGGTTTCCTGAGGAGGGAGAACGAGTGGCAACGGCATCGCGCGAGGTGTTGATTCGCCCCAATGTCAACAATTCGTTTGATATAAATGTACAAATTGACTCTCCTGAGGTGTGGTCGCCACGTAGCCCACGACTATATAGAGTGGAGGTTGTTTTGAAGGATGAGGAGGGTAATCCGATTGACGATTATGTGACAACAACCGGAGTGCGTATAATCGAACAATGCGAGGGATTGTTATATATAAACAATAAACCCGAAATGCTTAATGGCGCACAGAACTTTGGTCACCGTCTGCCGATTGAGAATATAGCAAAGCATATACGTTGTGCCACAGACGAACAGGTCATGCGTGATTTTATGATGAGCGAGAGGCTGGGAGGCAATATGCTCAGAATTCATATCCATGCCGAGCAGCACGTGTCGGAGGGTGTTAATGACCCTCGATATGCCGAGTATGCCGACCAGCTGGGATTCTATATCCTATGGCAGAGTGCGGGTTGGATTCGTGAGGGTAGTGCCTGGAATGTGGATATTGAAAACTTCCCGGCATATATGAAGCGTGTGTATAATCACCCCTCAATTGTGATGTGGGAGGCGAGCAATCATCCTAACCGCTTCAAGCAACATCCGTTCTCGGAAAACGAGGGTTACTTCAATGCTATCATCACAACCATTATCAACACCGACACGAGCCGATTGATTTCGCCCACATCGTTCTGGCAACACACCCAGTATGCCAGCTATGATGGAACAAAGGATTTCCAGGGAGGCATACATGCTCCTAATGAGTTGTTGATGCATAAGATGCTGACGCGTGGTAGCCAGGATGCCTATACGGGTTATGGCGCAAAGTGGAGTAAATTGCGAAATCATCCATCTCCCTGGGCAAAGGAGTGCCTGGAGGCCAAAGATTTATGTTATTTCAACTTTGAGCATGAGGAGTCCGCAGCTCAGCCTAACTGGGATTTGGCGCGTAAGGAGCCATGGTATAAAGTGCAATCCTATGAGTGGGATTATGAGAAGGGCAGTATTGGCCGATTCTTGCAAGCGGATGAGTGGCGTGCAAGCCAAGCTTTTCAGGCTTTCTCGGCATGGGAGTCTATGAAGATTCAAACAATGGCTGGAGTTTGCGGATTTTCATGGTGTTCGCTTGAGTCGGGTCCTAATATGTTTACATATCAAAAGCCATTGGTTGACCCGTTCTATGTTCCCAAGCTCGCTTTCCACGCAAACCGCATGGCGTTCAATAGGATTTGGGCTGCGAGTGATGATGTCGATGTGGTATATGGACCGCAGGATGAGATACGTCCCGTAATATTTAATTTGGATGACGCCTGTCGGGTTAATCTTGTGGTTGAACTCCAAAATAAAAATGGTCGGGTTGTAGAACGCAAACTGTTTAAGGATGTGGGCGTTAGTGCAGGCCGCAGTGTAGCCCGTTTGGATGCTTTCCGTTTCCGACACAAGGGTGAGGGGTGTTATTTTGTTGTGTATAAGATTCAGAAAATAGAGTAATTGAACGTAGATTATGGAAAAGAGTCTGAATAAAACTTCTGTCGAGAGGGTCGAACGACCTGTCACTATACTTCAATTTGGCGAGGGTAATTTTCTGCGAGCTTTTGCCGACTGGGCGATTGATATAGCCAATGAGAGGGGAGTGATGAATGCTGGCGTAGCGATATGCAAGCCTCGTGCGCGTGCAAATGACAGTAAACAGGTTATAGACACCCTGCGTGAGCAGGATAATATGTTTCACGTATGCCTGGAGGGTGTGGAGAACAAGGAACCGAAGCGAGATATTCGGCTTGTAAAGTGTGTGATGGACTCTTTTGTTCCCGATGAGGAGTATGCCAAGTATGAGCAATATATTTGCTCCGAGCAGCTTCAGATAGTAATCTCAAATACTACCGAGGCGGGTATTCAATATATTGAGGGAGAAGATATTATGGCTCATCCTCCAAAGTCATTCCCTGCAAAGATGACGGCTCTGCTTTATCACCGATACAAACATTTTGGGGGCGATAGTACGAAGGGATTGGTGATTGTATGTTGTGAGTTGATAGATGATAATGGCTCTACTTTGCGAGAGTACGTCCTTCGCCATGCGCGTGACAATGGCTTGGAGCAGGCGTTTGTGAAGTGGGTTGAACAGAGTTGTTATTTCTGCGACTCACTTGTTGACCGCATCGTTACAGGATACCCTAATGATAAGGCCGATAATATTAAGGCAGAAATAGGTTATGACGATAACGCTATCGTTATGGGCGAGTTGTATCATTTGTGGGTAATAGGTGGCGACGGTTATCTGAAGGCCAAGGAGTTGCTGCCGCTTGACAAGGCGGGGCTGAATGTTGTTTTTACGCCTAATATAAAGCAGTTCCGTGATAAGAAGGTGCGTATCCTTAACGGCTCACATACGGGCATGGTCGCAATGGGTCTGCTGATGGGCTGTGAGAGCGTTGTTGACGCCTTTAACAATCCCGATATAGAGCGATTTATAAATAAGATGGTTGCCGAGGAGGTAATCCCGATGATTGATGAGGATAAGGCCGAGTTGAGCCTCTTTGCCGCTGGCATCTTGGAGCGATTCTATAATCCATATATCAAACATATGTTAAAGTCCATATCTCTTAATTCGCTCTCAAAGTGGCAGGCTCGCAATTACCCCACATTAAGAGATAATTGGGAGAGGTTGGGAATGACTGCCGATTGTGAGTGTATGACCTTCGCAGCACTTCTGGCATATTATGGGCCCAATAGCGGTTTTGAGCCTGATGACGTGCCTGAGCATGTGGCCTTTATTAGGGAGAATTGGGACTCCGAGGACCTCTATTCTACCGTTTCGAACATTGTGCAGAATAGCGATATCTTCTCGGAGGATTTCTCACAGGTTGCAGGGTTTGTACCCAAGGTTGCGATGTATCTTAGCAATATCGAAAAGATGGGTATGGCTGCGGCGTTGAAAAAGTTTTTGGGATAAATTCTGATGAGATGAAGAAGTCTATTAAGATAAATGCCAATGATAATGTTGCCGTAGTTTTGGCCGATGCGCTTGCTAAGGGGGATGTTGTCGAGGTTGGTGGCCAGCGAGTCGTTGTGCAGGAGCGTGTAGAGCGTGGCCATAAGGTCGCGTTTACAGATATGTGTGAGGGAGAGTATATTGTAAAATATGGCTATCCAATAGGCCGCCTTACGCAGTCGGTAAAATCGGGTGAGTGGATTCATACACATAACCTGAAGAGCGATTTATGTGATAATCAGGAATATACCTATACTCCAAAATCATACGATGTGGGGTTTCAGCGTGATGATAGCCTGCGAGTGATGGGCTATCTGCGTAATAGTGGCGAGATGGGCATTCGCAACGAGTTGTGGATTGTTCCAACGGTGGGGTGTGTCAATGGTCAAGCGCAGGCTGTTGTTGAGCGTTTGAAGCGGGAGTGCGACTGTTCCCATCTGGATGATGTGCGGGTCTATACCCATAATTACGGCTGCTCGCAGTTGGGCGATGATCACAAAAATACTCAGCGAGCGTTAGCGGCATTGATTAAACACCCGAATGCAGGAGGTGTACTTGTTATGGGACTCGGTTGCGAGAATAACCAGATTGAGTCGCTTAAGGAGGTTATTGGCGAGTGGGATAATGATAGGGTTCGTTTCCTGGTCGCGCAGCAGGTTGAGGATGAAGTAGAGGTGGGAGTGCAGTTGTGCAAAGAGTTGGTTGAGCGGATGCGCAAGGATAGGCGAGAACCGTTTCCGTTGAGTTATCTGCGTGTGGGCCTAAAATGTGGAGGCTCGGATGGCTTCTCTGGCATTACAGCCAATCCTCTTGTAGGCCTATTTTCTGATTGGCTAATTGCGCAGGGTGGTACAACCATTCTTACCGAGGTGCCTGAGATGTTCGGGGCGGAGACAATTCTGATGAATAGGGCTGCGAATAGAGAGGTCTTTGAGGATACGGTGCGCCTAATCAATTCATTTAAGGAGTACTTCCGCGAATATGGACAGCCAATATATGAAAACCCTTCTCCGGGAAATAAGCAGGGCGGCATAACAACGTTGGAGGAGAAGTCGTTAGGTTGCGTGCAGAAAGGTGGAGTACAGCGGGTAGTTGGAGTGCTTGATTATTGCGAGAGGGTTAAACAACAAGGATTAAATCTGTTGCAAGCTCCAGGTAATGATTTAGTTGCCACCTCGGCATTGGCGTTATCTGGTTGTCAGATTGTTTTATTTACAACGGGACGAGGAACTCCTTTTGGCTCATTCGTGCCTACGATGAAGGTGTCAACGAATACGCAACTCGCACGTTTTAAGAGTAATTGGATTGATTTCGACGCGGGCACCATGATTGACGGCGCTGAGCCGGAAAATCTGTTAGATATGTTTGTTTCAAAGGTGCTGTCAACTGCTGATGGTCATAAACTGAAGCACGAAGAGGCCGGCTTTAAGGAGTTAGCAATCTTCAAGAGCGGCGTGACATTGTAATAAAATGCCTGTCTTATTAGACAGGCAT
>CAYLRH010000062.1:0-7137 GCA_964385905.1 uncultured Alistipes sp. | reverse complement strand
GGAGTCAAAGCCACAACATAGAAGGGGTTGAACTGCTGGAAGATGGGTGCGCTAACTGCTACAGAGCCACTTACATTCAGTGCCTTCCATACCAAGAAACCGATTGCAGCAAATGCAACAATTGCAGAAATAATCTTCGACTTAGCCTCCTCGCTCTGGAAGATAGAGAAGCCTGCATATACAGCAACAATAACAACAACCAAATTCCATACATTGAATGCCAGACTCTGCAAGCCCTCTGATGACTTCTCGGTGAACTCGTCAGCGAAGTATGTAAGAGTCAAACCATTCTGGTGGAATGCCATCCAGAAGAAGATTACAACGGCAAATACCAAGAACAATGCTGTCATACGAGCCTTAGTCTCGGCGGGTGTGAGGTTGTCCTCAATCTGAGCAGCCTCGCCCTTCTTGCCCTTGCCACCCTCGACGTGACGGAATGTGGGACGGAAGATGTAGTAGATAGCGATTGACGCGATAAGCGATGCGCAAGCTACTGCAAATGAGAAGTGGTAAGCGTCGTTGCCAGAGAAACCGAGTGAAAGCTCAGCCCACTCCTTAATCTTTACAGCTGCGGTAGGTGCAAACAAGGCACCGATGTTGATAGCCATGTAGAAGATTGAGAAACCTGAGTCACGCTTGTCGGCGTACTTGGGCTCGTCGTAGAGGTTACCAACCATTACCTGCAAGTTACCCTTGAACAGACCCGTACCAACCGAGATGAAGAGCAATGCACCCAACATGGCAATCATAGCCACGGTGTCGC
Source organism: uncultured Alistipes sp. (assembly GCA_964385905.1). Lineage (GTDB taxonomy): Bacteria > Bacteroidota > Bacteroidia > Bacteroidales > Rikenellaceae > Alistipes. Next base: position 6,374 of record CAYLRH010000062.1, on the reverse strand, counting down.
CGCCCAACGGGAACGAGAGCAACAGATAACCTACGAACATGATGGTGATACCGATGGTTACCATCTTGCCGAAACCGAACTTGTCGGCCATGATACCTCCGAACAACGGCATGAAATATACCAAGCCGAGGAAGGTTGAGTAGATAGCTCCGGCTACGCCTGCATCCAAGCCGAAGTTGGCACGAAGGAAGAGGGCAAAGACCGCAAGCATTGTGTAATAACCAAAGCGCTCACCTGTATTAGCCAGCGCCAAGGCATACAAACCTTTGGGATGTCCTTTGAACATAGAAAAAGTGTTTTAAGTTATTAATTGTAAAGCTTTTGTGTCCTACAAAGTCGTGTCGGGCACTCGGTGGTGTCCTCCGCGAGGCACGATGTGTACTATAATTATAGGTACAAAATCGCTTAATTTGGGCAAATATACGGAAAAAAATGTTATATTTGTATAAGTATGAATCAAATTATCGCTATGGAAAACGTGAAAACTCTTTTACCAATGGTCGAACGCGATGAGTGGTTGCATCCTGTGGCCGAGCAGGTGGCTGACCGCCACGACCGTTATTTGCGTCGTATGGAGGCTATCGAGCAGCAGGCTGGTACGATTGTAGACTATGCCAATGGCTACCGCTACTACGGTTGGCAGTGGGACGATACGCTGGACGGATGGTGGCTGCGCGAGTGGTTGCCTGAGGCGTATGATGTCTTTGTCTTTGGCGATTTCAATTCGTGGCAGCGTACGCAACTGCGTCTTAACAAGAGTGCCGATGGCGTGTGGAGTATCTTCCTTCCGAGAGCTATGTATGGCCATCTGCTGACGCACGGCTCGCTCTACAAGCTCCATATCCATGGTAAGAATGGTTGGCACGACCGTATTCCCGCCTATGCCACACGTGTGGTGCAGGACGAGGAGTCGAAGAATTATACAGCGCAGTTCTGGAATCCCGAAAAACCCTATGTTTGGCAACACGATGACTTTGAGGGTGCGCCCGCCAAGGATTTGCTTATCTACGAAGCACACGTCGGCATGGCTCAGGAGGAGGCTAAGGTTGGAACATACAATGAGTTTACGGAGTTGATTCTGCCTCGAATCAAGAAGGCGGGATATAACGCCGTGCAGTTGATGGCTATCGCCGAGCATCCTTACTACGGCTCGTTTGGTTATCACGTTTCAAATTTCTTTGCTCCCTCGTCACGCTTCGGTACGCCTGAGGAGCTTAAGCGATTGATTGATACAGCGCATGGTATGGGTATTGCCGTGATTATGGATTTGGTGCATGCCCACTATGTGAAGAATCAGAATGAGGGTATTTTAGACCTTGATGGCTCTGGCCACCACTACTCAAAGGAGGGTGAGGCTGGCTACCAACAATATTGGGATTCGATGATTTTCGATTATGGCAAGGGTGGCGTGGAGCATTTCCTGTTGTCGAATGTGAAGTATTGGTTGGATGAGTTCCACTTTGACGGCTTCCGCTTCGATGGCGTGACCTCTATGTTGTACTACCATCGCGGATATATTGATTTCGACTCGCGTGAGAAATTCTTCGACGAGGGCGTTGACCTCGATGCCGTTACATATCTTACGTTGGCTAACCGCTTGGTGCATGACTTCCGTCCGAAGGCTGTAACCATTGCCGAGGATGTGAGTGGTATGCCGGGTATGTGTTGCACACCCGAGGATGGTGGCGTGGGATTCGACTACCGTCTGGGTATGGCTATCCCCGATTTCTGGATTCGTATGTTGAAGGATACTCCCGACGAGGATTGGAATATATGGGAGATGTGGAGCATCATGACCAACCGCCTCCCCTCGGTTAAGACCGTAGCCTATGCCGAGTCGCACGATCAGGCGCTGGTGGGTGATAAGACCATTGCGTTCCGTCTGTTGGATAGCTTGATGTATGAGGGTATGGACCGCGCCTTTGAGTCGCCAGTGATGGACCGTGGTATGGCACTGCACAAGATGATACGTCTGTTCACAATCTCTACGGGCGGCGAGGCGTATCTTAACTTTATGGGTAACGAGTTTGGCCACCCTGAGTGGATTGACTTCCCGCGTGAGGGTAATGGCTGGTCGTGCAACTATGCACGTCGTCAGTGGTCATTGCGTGACAATGGATTCCTGCGTTACGAGTTCCTTGCCGACTTTGATGAGGCGATGATTGAGCTGATGAAGGAGCGCGAGGTGTTGTCGGACGGATATCCATACAACCTATTGATGGACGAAGAGAACAAGACGATGGTCTATTCGCATCGTGACCTGATATTTGTGATGAACTGGCATACCGAGGCCGCTATTCCCGACTACGAACTGCCTGTACACGAGGCGGGTAAGTACGAGGTGGTACTCTCGTCTGATGAGGAGCGCTTTGGCGGTTTGGGCCGTCAGGAGTTGGGCGAGGAACACTTCTCGTTCAATATTGAGGGCGAGGATGGCAAGCTATATCCCCGCATTAAGATTTACAACACACCCCGCACAGCTATCGTTCTGCGCAAGGCCGATTAGCAGAGTGTTTAATTATATAAAAGGTAGACTTCTTTCGGGTCCACCTTTTTTATGCTTTCAGGAATATCTTCTTGCGATACATTACATATAATATAAGGTATATCGTCGCCACCTGTGCAAACGTCAGCAGCACGTTGTACCAATCGCCCATATATTGTTCGAGGCCGTATAGTATCGAGTCGGCCACACCGCGGAAGTTGACAATCTGCGTGAGCATATATGCCGCAATGGAGTTCATGCCATATACCTTGAGCCACTCCACGCCTTTGCGGCAGCCCTTGTAATCGACAAAGTAATATACTACGCCCAGCAATATGAACGACACTCCCGCCGCAAACAACGCCATCGACGAGGTCCAGATAATCTTGATGATAGGCATCCATATACTCCATACGAGTGCCACCGTAACCATTGCTGCACCACCGCCTATGAGCCACCATAACTTGCGTTTATCATCCATCTCGCTCTTGGCTATCGTGCCGGCAAACATGCCGCAAAGACCAGTTACGGCAAATGTGAGGCTACTCAATATCCAAGTATAGTGATAGTTGGGATTCAATACCACAATGCCATTCTCTACCGTTGCATGGTCACGGAAGCGTCCCAAAACCTCACGATCAATCCACTCTGCCAAGTTATGTTCAGGTGAGTAATCTCCGCCTCCGAATCTCTCAAACGATACATTGCCAATCACAACTTCTACCCACTCCATAGCTGCCCAATAGGCGAGTAGTAAACCCACGGCAACCATAATCTGCGTGCGCAGACGTGTGAAGAGAAACATTATGGCCGCCACGGCATAGCCTACGGCGATTGCTTGCAACGTATTGGTGTATAGATATATACGATTGGGGTCGAGTGCCAGTAGGTTGCCCTGACACATCATTCCGAATACCCACAGCACCACCACACGACGTGCAATGCGCCACAATGCCTTGTGCTTGTCACCCTCGCGGCGATAGCGCTCCATGGCAAATGGAATCGTAGCACCTGCCATAAACATGAATAGCGGCATGATAATATCCCACGGTGAGAATCCTTCCCACTCGACGTGGTGGAAAATCCACATGCCTTTGTTCAGCCACTCGGCATCGGCCGCCGAGGCTATCTTGCCCATTATGGGACCTAACGCCACGAGGAAGAAGAGGTCGGCACCGCGTAGGACATCCAATGACTCCAATCGTTTTTTCATGCTGTGAGGTGTTTCTCTGTTAGGGTAGTTGTTGAGTAGTGTGGAAAATCTATCCAGACTGATTATTTAAATGGCGAGTCGGGCTCCTTCGACATAACCCAGTAGAAGAGTTTATCCACCAGGCCCGGAGCAAACTTCTTCACAAAGTGTGTAGCACGGCCCTCAGCCTCCATCAGACACAGACGCTTGCGGCGTGCTATGCCACGTGCCACGATATGAGCCACCTGCTCGGCGGTCATCATCTTACCCTCCTCGCGAGGTGTTGAGCCCTGCTGCGAGCCGTCGGCTGTAAGGGCGGCAAAGCGTACATTTGAGGCAGTGAAACCAGGGCAGGCAACCATTACGTGTAGGCCTTTCTTCAGATTCTCAATGCGTATAGTCTCGAGGAATCCTGTCATAGCAAACTTTGATGCTGAGTAACCGGTACGTCCCGGCAGACCGTGAATACCTGCTACCGATGAGATACCCACCAGCGAGCCTTTCGACTGCTGGAGATAGGGCAGAGCGTACTTGGTACAATATACCGTACCCCAGAAATTTACATCCATCAGGCGATGTAATACGCTAAGGTCCAAATCGTCGAACAATGCGCGCATAGAGATTCCCGCATTGCAAATCATAACGTCGGTGCCACCGAATGTATCTACGGCAGTCTGTATGAGTTTCTGGCAATCCTCCTGCTTCGTAACGTCTGTTACGCACCATGCCGCCTTGCCTCCTGCGGCCTCTATCTCGCGGCACATCTCGTTGAGCTTATTGCCCTGACGTGCTCCGAGGACAACCTTTGCTCCCATCGCCGCATACTCGCGTGCCATAGCAGCACCAATGCCCGACGATGCTCCGGTGATTACCACCACCTTGCCATTTAGTTTGTTAGCCATATAATAATTATTTATTCATTTATTTCAATTGTGAGTCCATCGTAAGCCAGTTCCACACCCTCAGGTAGATGAGTGTGCGATGTTGCGTGCAGACCTATCTCGTGCGAGAGATGTGTCAGGTACGCCTTGCGGGGTTTTATGTAGTCGATAATCTCACACGCCTCACCTACACTCAGGTGCGAGTCATGCGGATGAAAGCGCAGGGCATTTATTACCAGCACCTCTACGCCACGTAACTTCTCAATCTCACCCTCGCAGAGCGTCTTGAAGTCGGTCATGTATGCCAATTTGCCTATGCGGTAACCCGTAACCTCAAATCGGGGCGAGTGTTTACCGGCAATGGGCATGATTTCCACACCCTTCACATCAAATGGCGTTACGCCATCTATCTCATGCAGACGTATCTCTGGTACTCCACGATATTTGTTGATGGCGAAGGCGTAGTCATAATCCTTCTTGATGCACGCTATGGTGCGTGGGGTGGCAAATATATCCACGGGACGGATGGTGGGGTAGTCCACAAAGTTAAATGCTCTCACATCGTCTATGCCGCCTGTATGGTCTTTATGCTCGTGTGTGAGCAGAATAGCATCCAATCTTCTCACATCGGCACGCAACATCTGCTGACGGAAGTCGGGTCCTGCATCAATGACAAAACGGCAATCGCCAACCTCCACCATAGCCGAGGTACGCAGACGGTTGTCGCGGCTGTCGCTCGAACGACACACCTCGCAACGGCAGCCTATGACGGGTACACCCTGCGATGTTCCTGTACCTAAGATTGTGAGTTTCATATTATTCGGGATTATAACCTGTATCTTCAAGTAGGTTGCCACTATTGGCCGCAGCCACGGCCAACTCGTCACAGCGGTTATTCTCCACCGTTGAGGCGTGGCCCTTCACCCAGACGAAGCGTACATGGTGACGACGATATACCCTTAGAAAACGCATCCATAGGTCGGGATTCTTCTTTCCCGCGAAACCCTTGCGCTCCCAGCCGAATACCCATCGCTGGTTCACCGCATCTACGACATACTTCGAGTCGGAGTATAGAGTGACGTTTGTACCCTCAAACTTCAGCGCCTCAAGTGCAACGCATACGCCCATCAGCTCCATGCGGTTGTTGGTCGTCAGGCGGTAGCCTGCCGAGAGTTCCTTGCGGTGAGGGCCCGACAGAAGCACAACCCCGTAGCCTCCTCGCCCGGGGTTGCCCTGTGCTGCTCCATCGGTGTATATTGTTACCTCTGGCATTACTTCAACGCCTCCATTCTCTCCTTGATGGCGGCAATCTTAGCCTCGGCGTCAGCCTTCTTAGCCTTCTCGTTTGCTACAACCTTCTCAGGTGCAGACGATACAAAGCGCTCGTTAGAGAGCTTCTTCATTACGCTTGCCAAAAATCCCTCCAGGTAGGTGAGTTCATCAGAGAGTTTCTTCATCTCGGCCTCTACGTCGATGCTGTCGCCCATGGGTACAAAATACTGCGTAGTCTTAACGATGAATGCGTCGGCTGTGGGGTCCTTCTCCGTGATGGCGGTGATAGACTCCAAGTTACACATCTTCACGATAACCTCCGATAACTCGACGGGGAAGTTCTCGTCAGCAATGACATTGAGCATGAGTGTGTTCTTCTGCGGTATGTTCTTCTGCTTACGCACGTTACGCACACCTGTGATGGCCTCGCGTACAAGTTCGAAGCGAGCCAGCAGATGCTCATCCACACACTTCGCCTCAGGCATGGGCGCGTACATAATAGACTCGCCCTCGGCACGTGGTGCCAAGTCCTGCCAAATCTCCT